>JALYLC010000727.1 GCA_030774435.1 Actinomycetota bacterium | reverse complement strand
GAGCTGTACGCCGCACCCGCGCGGCCGGTCAACAGCGCCAGGTTCGTGTTCCTCGACCCGCGGGCCGAGGCGTTCTACGACGACTGGGAGCGCGTCGCCGACTGGTGCGTCGCGACGCTGCGCTGGGCCGCGGGCCGCGACCCGCACGACCGCGACCTCTCAGACCTCGTCGGCGAGCTCGCGACCCACAGCGAGGCGTTCCGCACCCGCTGGGCCGCGCACGACGTGCGCTTCCACAACGTCGGCGTCAAGCACTTCCACCATCCCGTGGTCGGCGAGCTCAGCCTGAGCCTCACCCGGCTCGACCTCCCGGCCGACCCCGGGCTAACGATCTTCACCTACGCCGCCGAGCCGGGTTCGCGCTCCGAAGAGGCGCTCAAGCTCCTCGGCAGCTGGGCGGCCACCACCGAGCGCGCCGAGTCGGCGCACGCGACCGACCAAAGCTGAGTCCAGAGCGCGTTGCAGCTACTCGCACGCGCGACGGCGAGCCGTGGCTGAAGACCAAGGCGATGAGCGGGGCATGCGCCGGCATCCGTTGCACGATGTCGGTACGCCTGGCCCAATACGTGGCCGAGATCGCCGCGCAGCCGCATGGTTGAGCGGCGCGCCCCAAGCTCGACAAGCTGGGGGTCGCAAGTTCGAGCCTTGCATCGCCCATCCCCGTTCGATCGCGCAAGACTTGTGAGTCAGGTTCTAGCCGCGGCGCGGGTGGCGCTCACCGCGCGGGCGACGCCTGTCAGGTATCCGCCGAGGTCTCTTGAAGATCTCGGCGAACGATTCTGCGACAGTTATCTCCGCACTCAAGCGAGGTCAAGCATGCTCGAACGGCGGCTTCAGACATTCGACAACCCGACGCTTGCCGGTGTCGAATTCCCCATCGTCGAGGTCCGAGGGGCCGCCGACGGCCCGACTCTCTGCCTCCTGGCGGGAGTCCACGGCTGCGAGTACTCATCGATCCAGGCGGTGCGCTCGTTCGTGCGCAATCTCGATCCGAGCGAGCTCTCCGGCCGTGTGCACGCGCTCGCGTTCGTCAATCCGGCGTCGTTTTTGCAGCGTTCGCCGTTTGTGTCGCCTCAGGACGGGAGGAATCCGAATCGCTCGTTCCCGGGTGATCGCGGGGGCAGCTTTACCGAGGCGTTGACCTACCACGTCTTTCATGAGCTGATCGAGCCGAGCGACTACCTCATCGATCTGCATGGGGGGGACATGGTGGAGGCGCTTCATCCGTTCGTACTCTTCGACGAATCGGAGGTCGGGGCGACCGCGCGGCGCTTGGCGATCGCGTTCGGCTTCGAGAATTTGATCCAGGTACCACGTGCGGAGCGGATCGACGGCTCGACCAGCGCCGCGGCCGGCGACGTCGGCGTCGCCGCGATCCTCGCAGAGGCGGGCGGTCGAGGTCTGCTCGAACAGCCGGCTGTCGATCTGCTCTCGCGAGGCGTCCGCTCGGTGATGCGGGAGCTCGGAATGCTCCCCGGCGACCCGTCCCCCGCGCCGTCACGGGCGCTATCGCGGCGATTCGCCTGGTTGTACGCACCCGAGGCGGGATGGTGGAGCAGCGAAGTCGAACCCGGCGACGAGGTCGCGGCCGGCCAGCGGCTGGGCGCGATCGAGGATCTCTTCGGCGACGAGCGCGTCTCGATCGAGGCTCCGGAGGACGGGATCGTCCTGTTCATGACCTCAGTGCCGGCAGTCGACCGCAACGGCATCCTCTGCGGCCTCGGCACCCGCCGCGAGCCGGTCTAGATCTCTTGAAGCCTTGTGCAGAGGGGTGCCTGCGCGGCCATCAGCTACTCGAAGTGCGGCATGATCCGTTCATGGATCAGCTTTAGCTGGTCCTTCATGTGCGGGACGTCGCCGTAGTCCCCTTTGCGCCCCAGCCAGTGATCGGCGAGGGTCGGGTCGCAGAGGGCGAGAATCACGTGGTTCATTCCGGTCGGGACGACGTCCCTTTGAATCTGCTCGACGACGTCCTCGGGCGTGCCGGAGAACGAAAGCCTCTCGACCAGGTCGGGCGTCGTCAACTCGATCGCCCGCTCGACGTCGCCGCTCGCGAATGCCTCGTGGATCGGCTGCGTCTGCTCGACCGTGATGCCATGGCGGAGCACCTGCTCTACTGGCATGGCCGGGATGTAGAAGGCGACCAGAACCCGCACGCACTCGCGCGCGGCCTCGCGCTCTTCGCTCACGCAGGCGACGCCCCAGGCACCGATGTCGAGCGTCTGCCAGTCCCGGCCCGCGCGTTCGGCGCCGACACGGACGTGGTCGGCCGCGTATTGGATCGCTTCGCGGGAGTAGCCGAGCGCCTGGTGCATGCCGTCGGTGATCTCGCCGGCGAGCTCGAATGATTTCGGCCCGCGCATGGCGCCGATCATGATCGGCATCCGTTCCTGCACCGGTCGAGCCGACGTGAACATGCCGGTGCAGGTGTAGAACTCCCCCTCGTGCTCCAGCACGCCCTCGTCGAGGAACGTGCGCATCACGTGATGGGCCTCGCGCAGCCGGGCGAGGGGGCGACGCGTCTTGTCTTCGAGGTGGTACTGCTCGAGCATCGCAAAGTTGCCGATCGAATAGATCAGTTCGGTGCGCCCGCCGGTCAGCTCGTCGAGGTCGCCATGGCCTGGACGATCATGGTCGGGTCGCGCAGAATCACGTGCGTGACGTCCGGCGCGAAGACGATCTTGCTCGTTCGGTGCGCCGCCGCTGCGAATATCTGGAAGC
>JALYLC010000726.1 GCA_030774435.1 Actinomycetota bacterium | reverse complement strand
GTCCGCGAGGATGCCGCCGCGGTCGGCGCCGAACGCGGCGCGATCGAGCTCGTCCACGCCGTCGGCGACAGCCGATCCCCGCGCGGCAGCCGTCCCGGCACCGCCCGTGCCGCGCCAACGCAGCAGGTTCCCTACGGGCCGGAATCCCATGCGGCCGTACACCTCTGCGCCGGTCGGGGTCGCGTCGAGCACGGGCAGGAGCCTGGCCTCCGTGAGCGCGGCCGTGGCCCGCTCGACCAGCCGCGTCGCGAGGCCGCGCCGCCGGTATGGCGTGTGCACGAGCACCATGCTCACCCAGCCGAACACGGGCGGGTAGGGCAGCGCGAGGGCCGTCGCAACGACGCGGCCGCCGTCCCGCACGGCGAAGCCGCTGCCGAGCCTGAGCATGAGCAGCCAGTCCGCCGCGACCTGGTTCCAGCCGGCCTCCTCGGAGAGAGCCATCGCCGCCTCGAGGTCGTCCTCGCCGAGGAGGTCGATCGGCGCGCCGCGCGCGTCAGAAGGAGCCATCCCGCACCTCGAAGCCGGTCGGCTTCGCGAGCGTCGGCATGCCCCGCCCGAGCCAGTCGGCCTGCCACGCGACGAGCGTCTCGAGCGGCACGGTCGGAGGCCCGAAGCGCGCGAGCGCACGGCTCGCGTCGCTCAGGAGGGCGGTCGGCGCCTCTTCGCCGACGATCGTCGCGGGGACGCCGAAGCGCTCGGCGAAGACATGGGCGAGCGCGCGGATCGACGCCGTCTCGGGCCCGGTCACGTTGAGCGGCTCCGTCGGCGTCGTGCAATGCCGCAGGCAGCGCAGCGCCATCGCGTTCGCGTCGCCCTGCCAGATCACGTTGACATGACCCATCGTCACGTCGACCGGTTCTCCGTCGCGCACCTTGCGCGCGACGTCGTGCAGCACGCCGTAGCGCAGGTCGATCGCGTAGTTGAGCCGGAAGATCAGGCCCGGCATGCCGCGCATCTCGGAGTACCAGCGCAGTACCCGCTCGCGCCCGAGGCAGCTCGCGGCGTAGTCGCCGGGCGCGGGCAGGGGCGGCTCGTCCTCCGTCGCCCCGCCGGAGCCGACCGGGACGAACGGGTAGACGTTGCCGGTCGAGAACGCCACGATCCGGCTCTCCGCCATCGCGTCGGCGACGAACACCGGGAGGATGGTGTTCGTCGCCCACGTGCGCGAGGGCGCGTCGCTCGTGCCGAATTTGTGCCCGGCCATCAAGATCACGTTCGGAACGCGCGGCAGGCGCTCGATCGCGGCGCGGTCGAGCAAATCTGCGCGGATCGGTTCGACCCCGTGCACCTCGAGCGCGCTCGCGACGGACGGATCACTGAAGCGCGCGACCGCGAGGATGCGTCGGTCGGGCGCGGCGCGGCGCGCCATGCGCGCCAGGGTCGGCCCCATCTTCCCGCTGACGCCGAGCAGCATGATGTCGCCCTCGACTGCCGCGAGGTCGGCCACGACCTCCGGCGTCGGCCGCGAGAGCCGCTCCTCCAGGTCCTCGACGTCGCGAGGCGCGGCGGGGCTCGTCTCGGCGGTCAGCATCGGGTGGCGAGTGTACCGGACGCCCAAAGCCCTCTCGGGCCCGCGCGACAGCGCTAGGATCGGCCGCCATGAATGCCCCTCCCGCGCCTCTCGTCGCCTCCGAGGTGCCGCCTGCGGACCGGCTCCTGGCCCCCGCGCTCCTGGTCGTCGACATGCAGAACGACTTCGTGCGTGCCGGCGCGCCGCTCGAGGTGCCGGACGCGCGGGCGACGGTCGCCGTCCACCAGCGCCTGCTCGCTGCGTTCCGCGCGCGCCGGCTGCCGGTGCTCTACACGCGCTTCCTCTCGCGCGAGGAGGACAACCTGCTCTGGCGCTGGTCGCCGCAATGCCACCCCACGACGCGCGCGTGCTGGTCGGAGCACGTACGCAGCTACGAGGATGCGCCGGCGCCCCGCCCGTGCGCCGACGTGATCGACGAGCTCCTGCCGGCGCCCGGCGAGCCCGTCCTCGACAAGTACGGCTACGGCGCCTTCCATCGCACCGACCTGGATGCTCGCCTGCGCGCGCTCGGCGTCCGCTCGCTCGTCGTCACGGGCACCGTCACCCAGATCTGCGTCGAGGAGACGGCGCGCGAGGCGTTCCACCACGGGTACGCAACGACGGTCGTCACAGACGCCGTATCGAGCTTCGCGCCCGACCTGCACGCGGCGAGCCTGCGCAATTTTGCGATGAAGTTCGGCTGGGTCGCCGATGCCGACGCCGTGATCGCGGCGCTCCCGCGTCCGATCGTTACCTGAGCGTTGCGCGGCGGTGACAGAGCAGTAACGCGCCTGACGTACGTTCCCTTACGCCGGACGGCCGAGCATATTTTTTCTCGTGACGTTCGTTACATACGATGCCTGTGGCCGGATGGAGATGCGTAGGGAGGGTTTGACTTGTGGCAAGCTCGTGGGGGCGTTGGGCGCTACCGGGCGCGATCGCGTGTGCGGCTGTGCTCGGGCTTGTTGCGCCGGCGCAAGCGGGCTTCCCCGGCAAGCCGGGGATGATCGTGTTCTCGTCGACGTTCGCCGGGGATCGTGAGATCTTCGTCGCGGCGGCGGATGGGTCGGGACGGGTTGATCTGACTCGCGACCCGCACGCGGATATCACGCCGAGCTGGTCTGCCGACGGGAAGCGGATCGCGTTTGCCAGCGACCGCAGCGGCGCGATGGAGATCTACCTCATGAACGCGGACGGCTCGGGTGTCGCGCAGCTCACGCATGACGGCGCGTATGCCGACGCTCCGCGCTTCAGTGCCGATGGCCGCTCCGTCGTGTACGAGTCGAAGAAGGGCGGTAACTGGGAGATCCGTCGAATCGGTGTCGATGGCAGTGGCGAGGTCGATCTGACCCGCAACCGTGCGAGCGATCGCTATCCGGCGGTGTCTCCGAACGGGCGGCTGGTGGCATTCGCGAGCAACCGCGGCGAGAGCGGAACGCACATCTGGGTCATGAGCATTCAGGGCCGCACGCTGAGACAGGTGACGGTGCAGAAAGGGAACCAGTTCGAACCCGCCTGGGCTCCGTCGGGTGGCAGGCTGGCCTACGTTTCGGGCACGCTCAGGGCCGGCACGAACCTCTGGAGCGTGCTCGCCAACGGCAAGGGCACAAGGCGCCTCTCCGCGCTACACGCCAGCAACCAACTCAACCCGTCCTGGTCTCCCGACGCGCATTCGATCGTCTATCAGGATTGCCGGTTCGACAGCGTGGCCGCCTGCGCACTTGCGGTGATGCCGCTGGGCGGCAAACCGCTCGACATCTCGCCGCTGCGTGCGCCGTTCACCGACACCTTCGACAATAGTGGCTCCGCCGATCCGTTCGGGCACGTGTTCGAGATCGGCAGCGGGACGGCGACCAGCGTCGAGAACGGGCAGCTCGTCGAGACCGTCGCGGCCAACGCCGTGGAGGGCGGCCCTCCCTTCAACAATCTCAACGCCGGCTGGGGGATCCTGTGCAAGCTGGTTGGCGATTACGACGTGCAGGCTGACTACAAGCTGCTCGAATGGCCAGCCACCAACGGCATCACCGCCACCCTCAGCGACGCCGTATCGGCATTGGGACCGCAAGCCTACCGCGAGAGCCAGACCTTCGGTGAGCACTACGCGGCCTTCATCGCACCCACTGTCACCGCCGTGCCTACGCTCGACGCGGCGGGCACGCTCCGGGTGCAGCGCGAGGGCAGCACCGCGATCTCCTCGTACCTCGGCGGCAGCGGCTGGGTGCCGATCGCCTCGGGCCCAACCGCACTCGAACCGGCGATCATCGACCTCGAGGCCTCGAGCCTGGCCAACCGCTTCGCCCATCAGGAAGTCAAGGTTGCCTGGGACAACCTACGCATCAACTCCGGCGCGATGTCCTGCCCGATCGTCTCCTGGGAAGACGACTCTCCCGACTGGCAGGCCACACCCGCGTCATGATCACTGGGTCTCGGTGACCGCATTGCGAAGTCGATCTCTGGGAGGAGCAGGAGCGGATCAAGGTCATCACGCCATTTACGCCCATCGAGGGCGCAGGCGTGCTCCCGAGCGAGCACGCCCGAGGCTACGCGCCCCTCATCGTGATGGAGCAGGCCGAGGAGATCGCGAACGCCGCCTGGCCAGCCGACTGACCGGCTAAGCGGTCGAGGTCATTACGGCGTCTCGTCGCAGTTCGTGGTGGGCACGATGCCGAGCGCGACGTCCGAGTCCCACAAGACGCGGTCGCCGGCGAGCGGGTCAACCAGTGTGACGCGGTAGGTGCGCGAGCGCTTGTCCCGGGCAGCGGAGAGCGCGGCGAGCTTCACGCGCATGAGGTCGACGGGCAGGGGACGCTTGTGGAGCGTGCCGTCGCGTCGGTAGCCGAGTAGGAGCATCGGTAACCTCTCTTTGTTCGCGCCGTCGGTCTGTCTGCCAAGGTGGGCCGGCGGTGCGGGCCTGCGCTCCTGGACTCCGAGCGCATGCGCCAAGTTACCACACTCGCTTGGCGCCGAAAGGCCCTGCAAATTGCGGATATATGAGCATGGTTGGCGAACTACGCAATCACGTGTCGCGTCCTCCATGATCGTGTGCCACGCGGGCTCCATGGATAGTGGCGGTGACGGATACGACACAACGGACTCACGCGCCCTCCCGCGGACTCGCCTCGACCGGCCTGGCGCGCCGGCTTTAGCGGGCAGACCTGCGATCGTGTGCGGCATGCCCGATCGCTATCTGCGTCCCGGCTGGTTCACGAAGAACGTGTTCAACCGCATCGTCGCGGGCCTCACCCGGCTCGGCGTGAGCGTGCTCGGCTCGCGTGTGCTCGAGGTGCGCGGTCGCACGAGCGGCGAGCCGCGGCGCGTGCCAGTCAACCTGCTGATCCTCGAGGGCGACCGCTACCTCGTGGCGCCACGAGGTGAAGCCCAGTGGGTGCGCAACCTGCGCGCGAGCGGCGGTGAGGGCGCACTCCTGCTCGGCAGTCGCCGCGAGCCCTTCATCGCAGACGAACTCAGCGACGACGAGAAGACGAGCGTGCTGCGGGCCTACCTCAAGCGGTGGAAGGCCGAGATCGGCGTCTTCTTCCAGGGCGTTGGCCCCGACGCCCCAGACGAGGAATTGCGGCGCATTGCACCCGGCTACCCCGTCTTCCGACTGCGCGACCGCTAGGGTGCCGGGCTTGACGTAGGATCGGCGCGTGCCGGCTACCGAGACCGTCCACATTCCCGCCCGCGAGGGACGCGGGGTCAGCATCCGCGCCGGTGACCGCGTCCGCGTGATCGATCCCGAGGGCGGCCAGGTCGCCGACGTGTTCGCCTTCAGCACAGAGGATCCGTGCGAGTACCACAGTGCCGAGCACACGCGGGTCCACGTCAGCCGCCTGTTTCCACGCGTCGGGCAGCAGTTCTTGACGAATCGCCGCCGGCCGATCCTGACGCTGGCGGCGGACGATTCGCCCGGCATCCACGACATGCTCTGCGCCGCTTGCGACCCCACCCGTTACCAGGGCCTCGGGGTGGCGGGCTGGCACGCTTCCTGCCAGGAGAACCTGCTCGGCGCGATGCGGCAACTCGGCGTGGAGCGGGTCGAGGTACCCCAGCCGATCAACCTGTTCATGAACATCCCGCTCGGCGCGGACGCCGAGCTGGGCTGGCTGCCGGCACAGACGCGCCCGGGCGACTCGACCACGCTCCGGGCCGAGCTCGATTGCTACGTTGTCGTGTCGGCGTGCCCACAGGACCTCGTCCAGATCAACGCGGGCCCGCCGGGGCCGATCGACCTCGAGATTACGCGCGGCTAGCCCGTGACCGCACTCGTGCCGTCATAGACGTCCCGCTCTCTCCTACACGAGCCGATGCTGTGTCGCCCAGCGGGTCAGCTCATGGCGCGTCGACAGCTGCAGCTTGCGGAGGACGCTCGAGACGTGGCTCTCCACCGTCTTGACCGAGAGGTGCAGACGCGCCGCGATCTCCTTGTACATGTAGCCGCGCGCGATCAGCTGGAGCACTTCGCGCTCGCGTGGCGTCAGCTCGTCCAGCTCGGCGCTGCTGGTGAGCCGGTCGCCGGCGCGGAACGCGTCCAGCACGAAGCCGGCGAGCCGCGGCGAGAACACCGCATCGCCCTGGGCCACGCGCCCGATCGCCGCCGTCAGCTCGTCGGCGGCGATCGTCTTCGTCACGTAGCCGCGGGCGCCGGCGCGGATCACCGCGATGACGTCCTCCGCCGCGTCCGAGACCGAGAGCGCCAGGAACTTGACGCCCGGGCGCTCGGGCGCAACGGCGTTGATGATCGCGTCGCCTTTGCCGTCGGGGAGGTGGACGTCCAGCAGCACGACATCCGGGTCGAGTTGCTTGATCAGCGGCACGGCGTCGGCGACCGTCGCGGCCTCGCCCACGACCTCGACGCTCTCGCCGAGCTCGGAGCGGACGCCCGCGAGGAAGAGCCCGTGATCGTCGACCAGCACCACGCGCCATGTCATCGCGGCAACCTCAGCTCGACCTCGGTGCCCTCGCCGGGCGCGCTCGTGACGACGGCGCTGCCGCCGGCGCGCTCGAGACGGCTCTTGATCGACTCGCGGATCCCCTGCCGGTCCTCCGGCACCGCCGCCGGATCGAAGCCGGCGCCGCGATCGCGCACGAAGACGGCGATCTCGTCGTCGACGACGTCGGCGTAGACGTCGATCTCCTCGACGCCCGCGAACTTGGCGGCGTTCGCCATCGCCTCGCGTGCGGCGAGCACGATCGCAGTCGCCGGCGGCGCGTCACCCGCGCTCGCGAGCTCGATGCGGACCCCGTGGAGCTCCTCGACGTCCGCAGCCGCGGCCGACAGCGCCGCGACGAGGGAAGATCCGTCGTCGCCAAGTGGCCGTGCGGCGTAGAGCCACCCGCGCAGCTCCCGCTCCTGGCGCCGCGCGAGCGTGGCGACGCGTCGCGGCTCGCTCGCGTGACGCTGGATGAGCGCCAGCGTCTGCAGCACCGAGTCGTGGACGCGCGCAGCCACGTCGGCGCGCTCGTCCGTGCGGATGCGCGCGGAGCGCTCGGCATCGCGCTCGAGCGCAAGCCGCCAGAGCAACGGCCCGCACACGAGCACCAGAGCGCCCGCCACGGCGCCCGGGGCGAGCAGCCGCGTGGGCGCGCTTCCGCTCTGCAGCAAGAGGATCGTGCCGAGGCCTGCGAGCGCGATGCCGCCGTACGAGAGCGGCGCGTCGGGCCGGAAGCTTCCGCCTTGGCGCAGCGCGAGCGCCAGGCCGGCGGCGACGAGCACGATTCCCGCCACGCCGCGGTCGGAGACTCCCAGGGCACCGAGCAAGAGCGAGCCGGCTACCAGCAGCAGGAGGATCGCCCAGCGGGGGCGATCCGACGACGACCAGGCCCAGAGCGCGAGGTAGAGCACGATCCCTGCTCCGCCCGCGAGTGCGAGCAGCGCGAAGATGAGTCGGACGAGCGTGACGTCCACGCCGAGGGCCTGCGCGATTCCCGCGCAGACCCCGGCGAGGGCACGCCCTTCAGGACTCGTCGTGAAGGAACGCAGCGGCATCCGTGCTCACTGTACGGCGCGCGTGACGCGCACCTGGCCGACGCCGACGTGCGTGTCGAGGACGAGTACGTGCTTGCCGGTCTGGACGATCGACGTCTTGGCGTGGCGCCCGTCGTCCGACCTGCCGAGGATGTGGACCTCCCCGAGCTGGGCATCTCCCCGCACCTGCAAGGCGACGCTCTGCGGAACGATGACACGGAGGTCGCCGATGTCGACGCGCGCCTTGACGTGCGTCTCGGGGCTCGTGAAGCGGACGTCGCTCAGGTCGAGGGTCATTTCGCCGATTCCGAGCTTGTAGGAGTTGCGGAGGTCCTGCGTGCCGGCGACGACGTAGCTGCGGTCGCCGACGCCATTGCCGAGATGGACGTCGAACGTGGCCGCGACGACCGCGGCGCCCACGAGCAGAAGCGCGAACAGCGTGCCGAGCGCGATCGCCATACGCTTGACGAGCCGTCGGATGCGACGTGAGTCTTCGCTCGCGAGGGTCGCCGCGTCCGCCGTCGCTGCCTTGCCGTGGCGGGTGATCCAGAGGATCGCCGCGCCCGCGATCAGGAGCAGGATCCACGCGTCGCCGTGGGGCCAGAGCGTCGCCCGCGAGAGCAGCGTCACGAGTGCGACGGCGACGAGCCCGAGGCCGATCAGCGGCCAGGGCCGGTCGCGGCGGCTACGAAGCGCAGCCGTGGCGAAGGAATCCTCCTGCCCCTCGTCGGGCATGACGAGCGCCGCCGCCAGGTAGATCAGGATGCCCGCGCCGCCGAGCAGCGCGAGGACGACGAAGCCGACGCGGTAGACGGCCGGATGGATGTCGAAGTAGCGCGCGAGCCCGCCGCAGACGCCGGCGAGCTTGCGATCTGAGCGACTGCGCTCCAGGCGCTTCGTCGCTCCATTACCGAGTGTGTGGGTGCTGGTTTCTGTCATGGGTCTACCTTGACCGGTCGAGGCCGGTTCCGGTATCCGGAATGACCCTGACCCGACCCTGAGCCGGCCCTCACGCCCAGGTGGACGGAGCGTCGAGCAGTTGGGTGCAACGATGACGGCGATGAGTAACCTCGAGCGCCTCCAAACGAACCAGCTGATGAGCCAGACCGGCCAGGTCGCGGCCGACGACTCGGCCGACGTCGCCGGTCAGACCCAGCAGACGTGAAGGTCATCGTCATTGGTGCAGGCGTGGTCGGGCTCACCACGGCATACGAGCTCTGGAAGGACGGCCACGAAGTATCCGTCGTCGAGCGGAACGAGGGCGCCGCCGACGAGACGAGCTTCGGCAACGCGGGCCTGATCGCGCCCGGTCACTCGTATACCTGGGCCTCGCCGAGGGCGCCGAAGATCCTCGTCAAGTCGCTCTTTCGCCGCGACCAGGCGCTGCGCTTCTCGCCCAGCCTCGACCCCGATCTCTACCGCTGGTCGCTCAAGTTCCTGCGTCAGTGCACCGCCGAGCGCGCTCGGGTCAACACGCTCACCAAGCTGCGGCTCTGCAGCTACTCGCAAGAGCGGCTCCACGCGATCGTCGAGGATACGGGCATCGCCTACGACGGGCTCAGCAAGGGCCTGCTCTACCTCTACCGCGACACGGCCTCGTTCGAGGCCGGCGTGGCCCACATGGGGATACTCCGCGACGCCGGGCAGGTGATGGAGATCCTCACTCCCGAGCAGGTGACCGCGGTCGAGCCCGCGCTGGCCGCCTCGAGCGACGCGATCGGTGGTGCGATCTACTGCCCGAGCGACGAATCTGGCGACTCGCGCCTCTTCACGCGCCGTCTCGTCGACTGGCTCGCGCAGCGCGGCGTGACGTTCCGCTTCGCGACCAACGTGCTCGGCTTCACGCTCGGCGGCGACCGCGTCGAGCATGTCCGGACCTCTCGCGGCCCGGTCTCCGCTGACGCCTACATGCTGTGCGCCGGCTGCTGGTCGGCCGGCCTCGGCAAGCAGCTTGGCTTGCGACTCCCGATCTACCCCGTCAAGGGCTACTCCGTGACGTTGCCGGCTCGCGAGGGCGTGCCCGACGTCGGCGGAGTCGACGAGAACAACCTCGTTGCCTGGGCTCGCTTCGGCGATCGCCTCCGGCTCACCTCGACGGCAGAGTTCAAGGGCTACGACACGTCCCACAGACCGTCGGACTTCGACGCCATGTTGCGCTCGGCACGCTCGCTCTTCCCCGATGCCGCAGACTGGTCGACGCCGAGCTACTGGGCGGGACTTCGTCCGATGACGCCCGGGGGGTCGCCGATCATCGGGCCCTCGAAGCAGGCGAACCTGTGGCTGAACGCGGGCCACGGCCACATGGGCTGGACGATGTCGGCCGGATCGGCGCGCCTGCTCGCCGATATGCTGCGTCAGGAGCCAACCGCGATCGACGTGACCGGTCTGACGCTCGCCGCCAGCGACCGGTAGACGAGGATCACAATCGCCGCGACCGATCACACTCTCCGCGTCAACCTGCAAGACATCGCCCACACGCTCGACGGCGGCGTCGCGCCGCGCGCGGCGATCGGACTGATCGTGCTGGCGACCGACAACACGATCGAGGCTGAGTGGCGCCAGATCGTGCCGCGCTTCGCGGGCGTCGGCGTGTTCGGGAGCAGGATCATGAACTCGCCGGACATCAACTCCGAGACGCTCGCTGCGATGGAGGCAGGGCTTGTCGCTTGCACGGCCGTCTTGCGCCCCGGCGAACGGATCGACGTCGTCGGCTACGGCTGCACGTCGGGCGCGATGGTGATCGGCCCGGCGAACGTGGCCGCCCGCGTGCACGAGGAGCGGCCCGGCATAGCCGTCACGGACCCGTTCACGGCGGCACTCACGGCCCTCGCGGCGATGGGGGCGCGCCGTATCGCGCTGCTCACACCGTACGTCGACGAGGTCAACCAGGGAATGCGCCGCGCGATTGTGGCGGAGGGCCTCGAGGTGCCGGTGATGGGCTCCTTCAACCTCCACGATGACAACGCCGTCGCCCGCATCAGCGAGGCCTCGATCGAAGATGCCCTCGTCGAACTTGCGTCCGATCCGGCCGTCGACGCCGCCTTTGTCGCCTGCACCAGCCTGCGCGTCTGCGGCATCGTCGAGCGCGCCGAGGAGCGCCTCGGAAAGCCGATCACGTCATCGAACCACGCGCTCGCCTGGCATTGCCTGCGGCTCGCCGGGATCCGCGACGAGATCGATGGTCTCGGCCGCCTCTTCCGCACGCAGCTCCCGGGATAGGCGGTCTGCACGATCAGATACGGCGTCTGTCGCAACAGACGCCGTCGCATCAATCCGCCGCTTCGTACTTGAACGAGATGTCGAGGCGCACGCGGTAGTCGGCGATCTTTCCGTCCTTGATCGTAAGGTCGAAGCGGGTGGCCTCCGCGACGCGCAGGTCACGGATCGTGTGCCCGGCTGTCGCGACTGCGTTCTGCGCGGCGGCCTCCCACGACTCGGCGCTCGTCCCGATGACCTCGGTGACGCGATACACGGTGTCGCTCATACTCGCCCTCCCTATCGGAATGACCTCAGCCCGTGGCGAACAGGGCATTATCGCGCACACCAGGCAAGTCGCTGTCGAGCGCTGCACCGTGAAGGCTGGAGGGCCACGCACGCAGCAGCGTGAGCGCGACGCCGATGATCGGTCGGGTCAGGCAATCTCGCTCGTGTAGGCGTTCTCGCCGTGCATCGCCTCGTCGAGTCCGCGCTCGGCCTCCTCTCCGACGCGAACCGGCGTGATGCGGTCGATCAGCTTGAGTGCGGCGTAGGTGAAGGCGAACGCGTAGGCCGAGCAGGCCAGCACTGCGACGAACTGCTTGCCGAGAAACGTCCCGCTGCCGTGGACGAGCCCGACTCCGCCAGCGGCGTTCACGGCCTTGCTCGCGAAGACGCCGAGCAGCAGGATCCCGAGCACCCCGCCGACACCGTGCACACCCCAGACGTCCAGCGCGTCGTCCCATTTGCGCCGGTTCTTCAACTGAACTGCGACGTAGCAGACGGCGCCCGCCGCGATCCCGATCAGCACGGAGGCGTAGATCGGCACGTACCCGGCCGCGGGCGTGATGGTCGCCAGCCCGGCCACGGCTCCCGTCAGCAGACCGACGAAGTGCGGCTTCTTGCCATGCCACCACTCGATGAAGAGCCACGTGACAGCAGCGAAGGACGCGGCGAGGTCGGTGTTGAGAAACGCAGCCGCGGTGACGCTGTCGACCTTCAGCTCGCTGCCGGCGTTGAACCCGTACCAGCCGAACCAGAGCAGACCGGTGCCCAGCGCGATGAACGGAATGTTGTGCGGAGTGTCGACGAACTTGCGCTTGCCGACATAGAGCACGGATGCAAGCGCTGCCCAGCCGGCCGAAGCGTGAACGACGATGCCGCCCGCGAAATCACGCGCGCCCCACTGCGCGAGCAAGCCGTTGCCCCAGAACATGTGCACGAACGGGTAGTAGACGAACAACTGCCAGATCACCAGGAAGATCAGATACGCCTTGAACGTCACCCGGTTGGTGAACGCGCCGGTGATCAGCGCCGGAGTGATGATCGCGAACATCATCTGGTAGACGATCAGGACCGTCGTCGGGATCCCCAGCGGCTTGATGATCGAGTTCGTCGAGACGTGGTCGAGAAAGACGTTGTGGAAGTTGCCGTAAATGCCGTCGTTGCCGCCGCTGAAGCACAGTGAGTAGCCCACGAGCCACCACATCGCCGTCGTGATCCCCATCGAGGCGAAGCTCTGGATCATGATCGAGAGCGTGTTCGAGCGACCGACAAGGCCGCCGTAGAAGAACGCCAGCCCGGGAGTCATGATCATCACCAGAGCCGCCGCCAGGAGCATGAACCCGGTGTTCGCCTGGTTGATCATCGATCAGACCTCCCTAACCCTCGCTGAAGCCGCCGGCGCGTCATCCGCGCGCCGCGGAGAGTCAACCAGATCAGGCGAGCGCGCACGATCCGTGACGGGATGAGCGCGCGGCGCGCTGGAGGGTCGAGAGCTCGACCCACCCATCTGCAGAGCGCGAGACAGGAAACCGAGTGCGAACCACCCGAATCTCGTCATCCGGCACACCGGCCGGCTGGTGAGGACGTCGCCAAGCGATGGAGGGCGATGCCCCCGGCGCCGCTCTCCATCGTTCCCTTTCCAGCGCAGTCGACGCCGCCCCGGTCAAAGCGTGGATGATAGGACCCGCGAATGTCTTCGCACCGCTTGACCGACTCGTTCAGCACAGAGGAGCTCGAGGCTCTCCGTGCCGACACGCCAGGCTGCCGAGGGCGCATCCACTTCAACAACGCCGGCGCGGGATTGATGCCAGCGCCTGTCCTCGAGGCAGCCCAGGCGCATCTACGTCTGGAAGCAGAGATCGGGGGCTACGAGGCCGCGGCCGAGCGCAGCGACGCGATCGCGGCCTTCTACGACCTAACAGCGCAGCTGCTCGGCTGCCGTACGGAGAACATCGCGCACTCCGCGAACGCAACCGACGCATACAGCCGGGCGCTCTCGGCGATCCCTTTCGAAGCCGGAGACGTCCTTGTCACGACGCGCAACGACTACATCTCGAATCAGATCGCCTTCCTGTCGCTGCATCGGCGTCTCGGCGTCGAGATCGTCCATGCGCCCGACCTGCCGGAGGGCGGCGTCGACGTCGCCGAGCTCGAGGTGATCGTCAGGAAAAGACGTCCGCGGCTGGTCGCGGTGACGCACATCCCGACGAACGCGGGCCTCGTCCAGCCGGTCGAGGAGATCGGCCCGATCTGCCGCGAGCACGGTGTCCTGTATCTCGTCGACGCTTGCCAGTCAGTCGGGCAGCGCGTCCTTGAGACTGAACGGATCTGCTGCGACTTTCTCACAGCGACGCATCGCAAGTACCTCCGTGGGGCGCGCGGGAGCGGGTTCCTGTACGTCTCGGACGAGGCCTTGACCGCTGGCCTGGAGCCGCTATTCATCGATATGCAGGGCGCACGCTGGACGGCGGGCGACCACTACGAGCCAGCCAAGTCGGCCCGGCGCTTCGAGGATTGGGAATTTCCGTACGCGCTGCTGCTGGCGTCGGCAGAGGCGACGCGCTACGCGCTCGCGGTCGGAGTCGAGCGTGCGCAGGCCCGCTCCTCCATCCTCGCTGCGCGGTTGCGCGCCAGACTCAAGCATGACGGGCTCCGCATCCTCGACCGCGGCGCCGAACTCGGCGCGCTGGTCACGGTCGAGATCCCTGGCTGGGAGCCGGAGCCGTTCAAGCGAGCGCTCGACGCGGCGGGTGTCAACTCGTCGCTGAGCTACTTCGAATACGCGCGGTACGACTTCGGCGACAAGCGCGTCGACTGGTGCCTTCGGCTCTCGCCGCACTACTACAACAATGAGGAAGAGGTCGATCGCGTCGTCGAGCTCATTCACGACCTGGAACCACAAGTCTAGGTCTCGACGGCCAGCGCTATTCGGCACGGGCGCACAGCACGCGGCTTCTTTGGACTGTGGGCCGCTCGCCCGCACGTGCGGAATGCGCTTCGCTCGGTGTAAGGAATGGAAAATGAAGCCAGTGACCTGAGCGCCCTGCCGTCTCCGGCAACCGCCGTGTGGAGGGGCTACGGCTCGGCGATGCGGATGGCCTGTTCTGGGCAAGAGTCGACCGCGAGTTGCGCGTCCTCCTCGGAGCCAGTAGGCACGACGCCTTCCGCCTGCAGGATGGCGTAGCCCATCTCGTCGTTGGAGAACACCGTCGGGCAGATCGCTGAGCACTGGGCGTGCCCGACACACGCCGACCGGTCGAGGCTAACTCTCACGGCCTGCCTCGCCCACAGCATCCGTCTGCCACGCGACTTCGAGCGGGCCGGCGGCGTACCAGCCGGGGTCGGGGCCCGTGAGCTCGAAGTAGGGGACCCTGCGAAGCAGCTCCTCGACGGCGATACGGATCTCGAGACGCGCAAGGTGCGATCCCACGCAACGGTGCGGGCCTATGCCGAACGCCACATGTCGACCATCTCGCCGGCTCAGGTGGAAATCGTCGCCATCTTCGAAAACCGTCTCGTCACGATTCGCCGAGCCGAATAACAGCAGCACGCGATCTCCCCGTCGGATGCAATGGCCGCCGAGGTTCGTGTCGCATGCAGCGGTGCGGGCGAGGCCCGTGACCGGCGCGTAGAGGCGCAGCGACTGCTCGACGACGTTGTTGATCAGCCCCGGATCGGCAGCGAGCGCCGCTCGATCATCAGGATGAACAGCAAGATGACGGAGCGTCGCGCGAATCGAAAAGGCCGTGTTCTCGATCCCTGCGATGACGAGGAAGAACGCGAGGTCCAGGATCTCGTCTTGGGTATAGGGCCGTTCATTGACGTTGCCCTGGAGCAGCAGCGAAAGCAGATCGTCGCCAGGGGCTGCGCGTCGTAGCTCCAACTGGCGGGCGAGGAAGTCGTACAGCGCTTCTGCCGTCACGACGATCGTTTCCGGATCTGCGCCCTCGACACGGCCGTACATGAGAAGCTCGACCCATTCCCAGAACAGGTCGTCGCGCTCGATACCGAGTAGCCGCGTGATCATCAGCAACGGCAGCGGTTTGGCCAGCGTCTCGTAGAGATCCGCGCGCCCCGCGTTCGCCACGCCGTCCACGAGCGATGCTGCGAACTCGCGCACGTCCGACTCCAGGAGCGCGACCGCTGCGGGCGCGAACCGCGGCAACAGCAATTCCCGGTAGGCCGAGTGATCTGGCGGATCGCTCTCCATCGGCAAGAGCGGACGACCATGACCCACCGGGGGGATCATCACCCCGGGCGCGGACGAGAACCGCTCCGGGTCCCTCGCAGCCTCGTAAACGTCCTGATAGCGGCTCGCGACCCAATAACCGCCCCACGCCTGCGTCCAGAACACCGGGCATCCCACCCGCAGGCTCGCGTAGATCGCGCCGCATCGCTGCCGCATGCCGTGATCGTTGTGATCAAACGACGCCGCGATCTCAAGCAGAGACATACTCACCGGACCCTCGGTCGGA
>JALYLC010000725.1 GCA_030774435.1 Actinomycetota bacterium | reverse complement strand
CCTCCAGTTCAAGGGCGAGGACAGGCTGTTCGTCCCGCACGAGCAGCTCGCCAAGCTCTCGCGCTACATCGGCGCCGACGGGCGCCCGCCGGCGCTCTCGAAGCTCGGAGGCAAGGCCTGGCACACGCTGCGCTCGCGGGCGCGGGCGGCCGTGCACGAGCTCGCCGGCGAGCTGCTGCGGCTCTACGCCGTGCGTCAGACGCGCACGCGGCCGCCGTACGCCGACGAGGAGGGCTGGCTCGAGCGGATGGAGCGCGCGTTCGCCTACAGCGAGACCGAGGATCAGGGCCGCGCGATCGACGAGGTGCTCGAGGATCTCACCGGCGAGCAGCCGATGGACCGGCTGATCTGCGGCGATGTCGGCTTCGGCAAGACCGAGGTCGCGATGCGGGCCGCGTTTCTCGTCGCCATCTCGGGGCGGCAGGTGCTGGTCCTGGCCCCGACGACGCTGCTCGTCCAGCAGCACCTGCAGACGTTCCGCGACCGCTTCCGCGACTTCCCGGTGCGCGTCGAGGCGGTGTCGCGGATGCGCGAGGCCGCCGACGTCAAGCAAGCGCTGAAGGAGTTCGCCGACGGCAAGATCGAGGTGCTGATCGGCACCCATCGCGTGCTCTCGCGCGACGTCATCCCCAAGCAACTCGGCCTGATCGTGATCGACGAGGAGCAGCGCTTCGGCGTGCGCCAGAAGGAGCTGCTGCGCCAGTTGCGGCTCGAGGTCGACGCGCTCTCCATGTCGGCGACGCCGATCCCGCGCACGCTGCACATGTCGCTCGCCGGCCTGCGCGACATCAGCGTGATCGCGACGCCGCCGCGCGGGCGCCAGCCCATCCGCACGCACGTCGCGGAGTACGACGAGACGCTCGTGGCCGCCGCGATCCGGCGCGAGATCGGGCGCGAGGGCCAGGTCTTCTACCTGCACAACCGCGTGGAGACGATCTACGAGGCGGCCGAGAAGATCCGCCGGCTCGTGCCGGAGGCGCGCGTCGGCGTCGGCCACGGCCAGATGGACGACCGCGCGCTGGAGCGGGCGATGGTGGAGTTCCTGCGCGGCGACCTGGACGTGCTCGTCGCGACCACGATCATCGAGAGCGGGCTCGACATCCCGCAGGTCAACACGCTGATCATCGAGCGTGCGGATGTGCTCGGACTGGCGCAGCTGTACCAGATCCGCGGGCGCGTCGGCCGTGGCGAGCGCGCCGCGCACGCCTACCTGATGTACCCCGACGGCAGCGAGCTCCCGGAGGAGGCCCGCTCCCGCCTGGCGGCGCTGGCGGACTACACGGAGCTCGGTTCGGGCTACCGCGTGGCGCTGCGCGATCTCGAGTTGCGCGGTGCGGGCAGCCTGCTGGGCGACGAGCAGTCCGGGCACGTCGCCGCGGTCGGCTTCGAGCTCTACTGCGACCTGCTGGCCGAGGCGGTCGCCGAGCTGAGCGGCAACCGCGGCGCGCTGATGCGGCCGGTGCGGCTCGATCTCGCGCTCGACGCCTACGTGCCGGCCGACTACGTCGCCTACGAGGCGGCCAAGCTCGACGTCCACCGCCGCATCGCGCTGGCCGAGACGGTCGACGAGTTGCGCGACATCCAGATCGAGCTGACGGACCGCTTCGGCGTGCCGCCGGCGCCGGTCGAGAACCTGATCCTCGCCCAGGAGGCGCGCATCAAGCTGGCGGCGCTGGGCGCGGACTCGCTCACGGTGCGCGGAGCGCGTGCGAGCGTGGCGCGCATCGTGCTGGGCCCGGTCGACCTCCGCGAGCTGCGAGAGCGCCACGGGCGCGTGCTCTACAACTCCGCCGCGGCCGAGCTCGGGCTGCCACTCTCCGGGGAGCGTCCGCTGGCCCAGGTGATCGCCCTCGTCGACACGCTGGGGGACCTCGTTAAGCCTCGGTGAAGGCCTCCCGCAGCTATTGCGACGGCTCGGGTTGAGCGCGATGCTGTAGGTGGAGGGCTCCGCTACTGCTATAGATGAGGCGCGGTGGCTCACCCGAATGGGGGAGTTCAACCCCCCGCGCCGTTGAGCCCAAGCGACTTACTCACAAGGCTGTCCCATGCATCTGTCTGCTCGTCTCCGCGTGCCGCTCGCCGGTTTCGCCCTCTGCTCCACCGCGCTGCTGATAAGCGCCTGTGGCGGCAGCTCCAACTCGGACAACAAGAAGGTTCCCTCGACCGCTGTCGCCGTGGTTGGCACCGAGACGGTTCCGAAGACGAAGCTGGACACGCTGCTGGCCCAGGTGTGCGTGCAGTACAAGGCCGCCAAGAAGGCCTGTCCCAAGCCCGGGACGGCCGAGCGCACGCAGTTGCAGCAGAGCTTCGTCGCGCAACTCGTGCAGCAGGCCGAGTTCGACGTCGCCGGCAAGCAGCTCAAGGTCGCCGTCAAGCAGAAGGACGTGGACGCCAGCCTGCAGAAGCTCGAGCTGCAGTACGCCAAGGGCAGCAACGGCAAGGTCGACCTCACGAAGTGGAAGAAAGTCCTCACGGATAACCACACCACCGAGGCGAACGTGCTCGACAACATCAAGGACGGCCTCCTGAGGCAGGCCATCTACGTCGAGCTGACGAAGAACGTCACGGTCTCCGACGCGGCGGTCAAGAGCTACTACACGAAGAACAAGAAGACCTATGCCACGCCGGCCAGCCGCATGATCCGCCACATCCTCGTCAAGGACAAGGCGCTGGCCGACAAGATCTACGCGCAGCTCGCCACCAGCGATGCGCAGTTCGCGGCGCTGGCGAAGAAGTACACGATCGACCCCGGCTCGAAGAAGAACGGCGGCAAGCTCGGCAGCATCCAGAAGGGCCAGACGGTTCCGACCTTCGACAAGGTCGCCTTCAGCATCCCCACGGGCAAGGTCTCGAGGCCCGTCAAGAGCAGCTACGGGTGGCACGTGATCGAGGCCACTGCCCATACGGTCCCGGCGTCGCAGCGCCCGCTCGACCAGGCGCTGAAGACGCAGATCCACAACACTCTCCTGACCACGAAGAAGCAGAGCGTCGCCAACAAGTGGTTCACAACCTTCCAGAAGAAGATCGAGAAGACCGTGCGCTACGCGGCTGGCTTCGCGCCCGCCAAGACGACAAGCACCGCAGCGACGAGCACTGCAGCGTCGACGGCCGCGTCGGCGCAAACAACGACCGGCTGATGCGGCGCTCGGCGGCAGGGCTGGCTCTGGGCGTCGGCCTGCTCGGCGCGGTTCTGCTGGCGGGGTGCGGAGGGAGCAGCGGCTCGGGCAGCAACGTGCCCATCGGCGACGTCGCAGTCGTCGACGGCCAGGACATCACGGTCGCGGATCTCGAGACCACGATGCATATCGCCAGGCTCACGCTCAAGACGTCGTACCCGGAGCCGGGCACGCAGGACTGGGTCTCGCTGCGCGCCCGCGCCCTCGAATCGCTTGCTCACGAAGCAGAGTTGCGGGCCTGGGCGCGCAACCTCGGCGTGACCGTGAAGCCGAGCGCGGTGGATGCCGCCGTCAAGGCGACGCTCTCGGCCGCATTCCCCGGGAAGAAGCAGGGCAGCATCGACCAGGCCAAGGTCGACGCCGAGTTCACGAGCACGGGCATGACGCGGGCGCTGCTGCGCAGCCGTACGGAGACGAAGCTGCTGGCCCAGGCAGCGGCCAACAAGGTGGCAATCTCTCCGAGTGTCACGGACAAGCAGATCCAGGCGCAGTACGACAAGGACAAGAAGACGCTGTACACGCAGCCGGAGCGCCGCAAGCTGCGCCACATTCTGGTCAAGGACAAGGCACTCGCCGATCAGCTGTACTCGCAGCTGTCCTCCTCGGACGCGAGCTTCGCCGAGCTCGCTAAGAAGTACTCGACCGACAGCAGCAAGAGCGCAGGCGGCGAGCTCGGCGTCATGAATCGCACCAGCCTCGTCAAGCCGTTTGCCGACGTCGCCTTCACGCTGCCGGTGGGCGTCGTCTCGAAGCCGACGAAGACGCAGTACGGCTGGCACCTGATCGAGGCCGAGGGGCCGGTGCTGAAGGCGAGCACCCGTCCGCTCGACGTCACGCTGAAGGTGCAGATCCGCAGCCAGCTCGCCCAGAAGCAGCGCCAGAAGAGCATCGCGGACAAGTTCGCTGCGGCCGAGGTCGCGCTGAGCCGGAACATCCAGTTCGCGCCCGGCTACGCGCCGCCTGTCACGTCGTCGACGCAGTGAGCGGTGGCGCCGCGGTGGCGCCGTGCGCGTTGATCGTGGCACTCGGCCCGGGCGAGCCCGAGCTCGTGCCCGCGGCCGCGCTCGAGGCCCTGCGCCGGGCCGGGAGCGCCGCCCCGCACGCTCTGCCCGAGGC
>JALYLC010000724.1 GCA_030774435.1 Actinomycetota bacterium | reverse complement strand
ACGACCCCGGAAGAGCTCGCCGAACATCCTCACCTTCTCGGTCGGCGAGAGCTCCGCCGACGGCTCATCTCCCCGGAGGCGTAACGAGGCGATCCGCGCGAGGGTCGCATCGCGTTCGCGCTCCAACCTTAGTGTCCCCGCGTGTGGTGTACGAGTCGCTGCTGGTGTGCGTCGGGGCCGGCTGCCGCGTGGAGCGCGAGCCGTAGGCGAGCGCGGAGCGCGGTAGCCGGCCGCGACGGCGCGGTGGTGTCGGGGGCCACCAGGGTCATCCTCTTTGCGTCCTGCAAGACACGAAGAGAAGGAGTCTCCTGATGGCCGACCCCACGATGCCCGCCCTGCCGGCGGTGCGCAACTACCTGATGAGCGAGCCTGACCTGCTGCGCGGGCTCGTCGAGCAGACTGTCAACGCGCTCTTGAGTGAGCAGGCCGACGCGCTCTGCGGCGCCGGCTGGGGCGAGCGCTCGTCCGAGCGCACCAATCAGCGCAACGGCTACCGCGAGCGGCGCTGGGACACACGCGCGGGCACGATCGACCTCAAGCTCCCAAAGCTACGCGAGGGCAGCTTCTTCCCCGACTGGCTGCTCGACCGGAGACGGCGCGCCGAGAAGGCGCTGATCAGCGTCGTCGCCGACCTCTACCTGGCGGGCGTCTCGACGCGGCGTGTCGAGAAAGCGATCGGCCAGCTCGGCATCGAGTCGATCTCCAAGAGCCAGGTCTCGAGGCTCTGCGGGGAGCTCGACGAGCTCGTCGAGGCCTTCCGCACCCGCCCGCTGGACGGCTCGCCCTACCCGTTTGTGATGCTCGACGCGCTGGTCGTGAAAGTGCGCGAGCAGGGCCGCATCGTCAACGTCTGCGTCGTGCACGCGACCGGCGTCAACCACGAGGGCTACCGCGAGAGCTTGGGCCTCGACATCGTCACCCAAGAAGACGGCGCCGCCTGGCTCGCGTTCCTGCGCGGCCTCGTCGCCCGTGGCCTCTCCGGCGTGCAACTCGTGACCTCGGACGCCCACCCGGGCCTCGTCGACGCGATCCGCTCGACGCTCCCGGGCTCCTCCTGGCAGCGCTGCCGCACACACTTCATGCGCAACCTCCTGACCCGCGTACCGAGAAGCGCCCACCGTCCCGCCGCCACACTCGTGCGCACGATCTTCGACCAGGCAGATGCCGACACCGTCCACGAGCAGTACCAGCGCGCGCTCGCACAACTCGAAGAACGCTTCCCGGCGGCCGCGGCACTGCTCGAGGACGCCGGCCCCGACCTACTCGCCTTCACCGCTTTCAGCCCCACCCTCTGGCGACAGGTCTGGTCGAACAACCCGATCGAACGCCTCAACCGCGAAATCCGCCGCCGCACCGACGTCGTCTCGATCTTCCCGACCAGAGACAGCGTCATCCGTCTCGTCGGCGCGGTGCTCTGCGAACAACACGAAGAATGGATCGCCTCCGAACGCCGCTACCTCTCCCTCGACGCCCTCACCACCACCCGCCGCCTCATCGAACCCCACGCCCCGGAGGTCGTCAACGTAGCCGCATAACCCGCCAACAACGAGGACGACCCTGAGTCACCCCTCGTACACCACTTGACGGGACGCGGCCTTCGTGACCCGAGGTCTGCCCCCGTGATTTCCGAACACGCGCGGTGGCCTAGCGGCCGTTGCGCAGGTTCGAACGTCTTGGGCGGGTATCCGCCAGGACCCTCACTCGGTTACTGGCCCGCCGGGTTCTTGTGCCACCTGCGGCGTTTCGCTCGCTCGCCGGGTCTCGACGTCCTACAGCGCGCTGACCGCGGCGACGAGCGCGTTCAGGGAGGCCTTGGCGTCGCCGAACAGCATCGAGCAGTTCGGCTCGTAGTAGAGCGCGTTGTCGACGCCGGCGAAGCCCGTGCCGAGCGAGCGCTTGAGCACGATCACCTGCTTGGCGCGGTCGACCTCGAGGATCGGCATGCCGTAGATCGGGCTCTCGGGCGACGTGCGGGCGGCGGGGTTCGTCACGTCGTTGGCGCCGACCACCAGCACGACGTCCGTGCGCGCGAACTCGGGGTTGATCCGCTCCATCTCGTAGAGCTGCGGATACGGGACGTCGGCCTCGGCCAGCAGCACGTTCATGTGTCCGGGCATGCGCCCCGCGACGGGGTGGATGGCGTAGCGGACGTCGATCTTGCGTGCCTCGAGCAAGTCGGCGAGCTCGCGCGCGACGTGCTGGGCCTGGGCCACGGCGAGGCCGTAGCCGGGCACGATCACGACCCGGTTGGCGTAGGCCAGCAGCACGGCCGCGTCGCCGGCGCCGAGCGAGCGCACACTGCCGCCGGTCGCGCCCGCACCCGCCGGGGCGGACCCACCGCCGTTCGAGCCGAAGGCCCCGAAGAGCACGTTCGTGAGGGGGCGGTTCATGGCCTGGCCCATCATCCGGGTCAGCAGGGTGCCCGAGGCGCCGACCAGCGAGCCGGAGACGATCAGCAGGTCGTTGTGCAGCACGAAGCCCGAAGCGGCCGCAGCGATGCCGGTGAACGAGTTGAGCAGCGAGATCACCACGGGCATGTCGGCGCCGCCGATGGGCAGCACGAAGAGCACCCCCAGCAGCAGCGCCAGCGCCCCGGCGGCCACGAGCCGCGACTCGCCGTCACTGAAGCTGATGCTCGCGGCCAGCCCGACCACGGCGAGCGCGATCAGGCCGTTGATGGCCTTCTGCCCCGGATACGTGAGCGGGCGACCGCCGATCAGTTCCTGCAGCTTGGCGAAGGCAACCAGCGACCCGGCGAACGAGATGGCGCCGATCACGAGCGAGAGCGCGATCGCGATCGTCTCGGCGAGTGCCGCGCGGCCGGGCTCGGGCGCGAGCCGGTGGTACTCGGCGAGTGCGATCAGGCTCGCGCCGCCGCCGCCGCCGCCGTTGAAGAGCGCGACCATCTGCGGCATCGCGGTCATCTTCACGGCGCGCGCCGAGACGACGCCGATCGCGCCGCCCACGGCGATGGCACCCGCGATCGCCCAGTAGCTGACGACGCCCTCGTCGGCCAGCGTGGCCGCGATCGCGGCCAGCATGCCTGCGGCCGCGAGCGTGTTGCCGCTGCGGGCGGTGGCGGGATGCGAGAGCCGCTTGAGGCCGACGACGAACGCGATGATCGCGAGCAGATCGATCAGCTGGATCGCCTCGCTGCGGCTCACCTCTCGTCCTTGCGCCGGAACATCTGCAGCATGCGGTCGGTCACGACGAAGCCGCCGACGACGTTGATCGCGCCGAACGCCACCGCGATCAGCCCGAGGATGGTGGCGATCCCGCTGCCGCCCACGCCCGCGACCAGAATCGCGCCGACGATCACGATGCCGTGAATCGCGTTGGTGCCCGACATGAGCGGCGTGTGCAGCATCGTCGGGACCTTCGAGATGACCTCGAAGCCCACGAACACCGCGAGGGCGAGCACGGTCAACTCGTGGATCAGCTGTGCGTTCACGTCAGGCGCTCCAGGACGGCGGGGTGGACGACGGCGCCCCCGCGGCAGACGAGGCAGCCTGCGATCACGGTGTCTTCGGCATCGATCGCGACGCGGCCGTCGTTCAGACAGACCCCGAGCAACTCGGTCAGGTTGCGGGCGTAGAGCCGGCTCGCGTCGTACGGCATGGAAGCGGCGGGGATGCGGTCGCCGACGATCGTCACGCTCTCGCGCACGACCGTCGCCCCCGGCTCCGTGAGCTCGCAGTTGCCTCCGGCCTCGGCCGCCAGGTCGACGATGACCGATCCCGGCCGCATGGAGGCGACCATCTCGGCGCCGATCAGCTGCGGCGCGGGCCGGCCCGGCACCAGCGCGGTCGTAATGACCACGTCGCTCGCGGCGACGTGCTCGGCCAGCAGCTCGCGCTGGCGGCGCTGCGTCTCCTCGGAGAGCTCCTGCGCGTAGCCGCCGCTCGCCTCGCCCGTCTCGGGCAGGTCGACCTCGAGAAAGCTGGCGCCGAGGCTCTCGACCTGCTCGCGCACGACGGGGCGCACGTCGAACGCGCTCACGACGGCGCCCAGGCGGCGGGCCGTGGCGATCGCCTGCAGGCCGGCGACCCCGGCGCCGAGCACGAGCACCTTGGCCGGCGGCACGGTGCCTGCCGCGGTCATGAGCAGGGGGAAGTAGCGCGGCAGGAGGGTCGAGGCAACGAGCACGGCCCGGTAGCCCGCGATGTTGGCCTGCGAGGAGAGCGCGTCCATCGTCTGGGCGCGCGTGATGCGCGGGACGAGCTCGACCGCCAGGGCGGTGACGCCGTGCGTGGCGAGGGCCCGGATCAGCTCCGGCTGATCCAGCGGCCGCAAGTGAGAGAGCAGCACCGCGTCCGCCGGCAGCGCCGCGATCTCGTCAGCGGCCGGCGGCCCGACGCGCAAGACGACATCGGCTCGATCGAGCGCAGCGGCGGCGTCGGCGACCAGCTCGGCACCACTCAGCGCATAGCTCTCGTCCGGATATCCGGCGGCCGTGCCGGCGCCGCGCTCCAGGCGGACGCTCACGCCGGACTCGCTCAGGCGCCTGACCTCGTCGGGCGTGAGCGCGACCCGTCGCTCGCCGTCTGCGCGCTCGCGGCAGACGGCGACGAGCACGCCCGGCGCGGCGATCTCCTCGGCCTGCTCCGTCACGCGGGCGAGTCGGGCTCCATGTGCGGATAGCCGATGCTCACGGGCGGCACGGACGTCTCCTTGATGGCGCGCGGCGACGACCAGCGCATGAGGTTGTTCGACCAGCCGGCCTTGTCATTCGTGCCCGAGGCCCGGGCGCCGCCGAACGGCTGCTGCCCGACGACCGACCCGGTGGGCTTGTCGTTGACGTAGAAGTTGCCCGCCGCGTGGCGGAGCTTTTCGTGCGCGAGGGCGATCGCAGATCGGTCGTCGGCGAAGATCGAGCCGGTCAGCGCATACGGCGAGGTGCCGTCGCACAGCTCTAGGGCCTCCGCGTAGCTCGCCTCCGGATATGGGTAGACGGTCAGGCAGGGCCCGAACAGCTCGCGCTCCATCGTGTCGAAGTGCGGATCGCTCGTCTCGATGATCGTGGGCTCGACGAACCAGCCCACGCTGTCGTCGCACCCCCCGCCGCAGAGGATGCTCGCGCTCGTGGAGGCCTTCGCAAGCGCGAAGGCGTCGCGCAGGCGCGCGAACGCGCGCCCGTCGATCACGGCTCCCATGAACGTCGTCAGATCGGTCGGGTCGCCCTGGTGGATCTCGCCGACGAGCGCCAGGGCGCGGTCGCGTACCTCGGGCCAGAGCGTGTCCGGGATGTAAGCGCGCGAGGCCGCCGAGCACTTCTGCCCCTGGTACTCGAACGAGCCGCGCACGAGTGCAGTCGCGACGGCCTGGGGGTCGGCGGAGGCGTGCATGACGACGAAGTCCTTGCCGCCCGTCTCGCCGACCAGGCGCGGATAGGAGCGATAGCGGTCGATGCGCTCGCCCACCTCGCGGAAGAGCGAGCGGAAGATCGGGCTCGAGCCGGTGAAATGCACGCCGGCGAACTCCGCGTGGTCGAAGCAGACCTCGGTGATCGGGCCGGGATCGCCAGGCAGGAAGTTGATCACGCCGTCCGGGAGCCCGGCCTTGCGCAGGATCTGGAAGATCAGCCAGTTCGAGAGGATCGCGGTCTGCGACGGCTTCCAGACGACCGTGTTGCCCATCAATGCGGGAGCCGTCGGCAGGTTCCCGCCGATGGCGGTGAAGTTGAAGGGCGTGACCGCGTAGACGAAGCCCTCGAGGCCACGCTGCTCCATGCGATTGTGCACGCCGGGCGTCGAGATCGGCTGCTGCTCGGCGATCTGCTCGGCGAAGTAGACGTTGAAGCGCCAGAAGTCGGCGAGCTCGGCGGCCGCGTCGATCTCGGCCTCGCGCACCGTCTTGCCCTGCCCGAGCATCGTCGCTGCGTTGACTCGCTGCCGCCAGGGGCCGGCCAGCAGGTCGGCCGCGCGCAGCAGCACCGCCGAGCGCTCGGCCAGAGGCAGCCGGCTCCAGTCGTGGCGGGCGGCGAGCGCGGCATCGATCGCCTGGGACGCCTCGGCTGGCCCGGCGACGCTCCACGTGGCGCACGCGCGCTCGCGCAACTGCGGCTCGCGCTGCTCGCGCGACTCGCTGGTCGTTCGCTCGCGCCCGCCGATGACGAGCGGCACCTCGGGCTGCTCGCCGCGCAGCTGCTCGAGCGCACTCCTGACCTCGGCGCGCTCGGGCGATCCCGGCGCGTACGTGAGGACGGGCTCGTTGCGGACGGGCGGGACGTTGCTCATGGCTGCATGGTGGCTCAGGCCGCGGCGATCATGCGCCGCAAGACGAGCGGGAGGATGCCGCCGTGACGCAGGTACTCTGCGTCGGCGGGCGAGTCGACTCTGGCCAGCACCTCGAAGGCCTTGCTGCTCCCGTCGTCCGCCGTGGCCTCAACCGTCAGCCGCTGGTGCGGTGCGACGCCGCCGGCGAGACCGCGGATGGTGAAGCGCTCGCGGCCGTCGAGCCCGAGCGAGGCCGCCGACTGGCCGTCGACGTACTCCAGCGGCAGGACGCCCATGCCCACGAGATTGGAGCGGTGGATGCGCTCGTAGCTCTCGGCGATCACGGCGCGGATGCCGAGCAGCAGCGTCCCCTTGGCCGCCCAGTCGCGCGACGACCCGGAGCCGTATTCCTTGCCGACGAGTGCCACGAGCGGCACGTTCTCGCCGGCGTAGCGCTCGGCGGCGTCGAAGATCGTGAGCTCCTCGCCCGAGGGCAGGTGGCGCGTGTAGCCGCCCTCGCGGCCGCCCGCGAGCGCGTTGCGCAGGCGGATGTTGCCGAACGTGCCGCGCACCATCACCTCGTGGTTGCCGCGGCGGGCGCCGAAGGAGTTGAAGTCGCGCGGCTGGACGCCGTGCTCGGTGAGGTAGCCGCCGGCGGGCATGTCGCGCGGGATCGCTCCGGCGGGCGAGATGTGGTCGGTCGTGACCGAGTCTCCGAGCACGACGAGGCAGCGCGCTTCGACGACGTCGGCGAGCGGCTCGGGCTCCGGCTGGAGATCCTGGAAGAAGGACGGCTCGCGCACGTACGTGGAGGCCGGGTCCCACGCGAAGAGGGCGCCCTCCGGGGCCGGCAGTGCCTGCCAGCGCTCGTCGCCATCCCAGATCGTGGCGTACTCGCGCTCGAACAGCTCGGGCGAGACGCTGGCCTCGATGGCGGCGCGAACCTCGGAGCTGGAAGGCCAGAGGTCGCGCAGGAAGACCTCGGCGCCCGCGCTGTCGGTGCCCAGCGGCTCGTGCTCCAGGTCGACGTCGATCGAGCCGGCCAGCGCATAGGCGACCACGAGCGGGGGAGAGGCGAGGTAACTCGCGCGCACGAGCGGGTGAATCCGCCCTTCGAAGTTGCGGTTGCCCGAGAGCACCGCACAGACGGCGAGCTCGTCGT
The DNA here is from genome assembly GCA_030774435.1 of Actinomycetota bacterium. Lineage (GTDB taxonomy): Bacteria > Actinomycetota > Thermoleophilia > Gaiellales > JALYLC01 > JALYLC01. The sequence goes on along the minus strand of JALYLC010000724.1, from coordinate 8,800 downwards.
CGCGGACAGCCTCGGAGATCTCGTCCGAGAGCGGGCCCGAGTTGCCGATGCAGGTCGTGCAGCCGTAGCCGACGAGCTGGAAGCCGAGCGTGTCGAGCGCCGCCTGCAGGCCCGCTGCCGCGAGGTAGTCGGTGACCACGCGCGAGCCGGGCGCGAGGCTCGTCTTGACGTGCGGCGCGGCGCGCATGCCGCGTGCGACGGCGTTGCGGGCGAGCAGGCCCGCCGCGACCATGACCGAGGGGTTGGACGTGTTGGTGCAGGACGTGATTGCGGCAATCACCACGCTGCCGTCGTGCACGATCTTGCCGTTCGCGACGTCGCGCTGCGGGTAGGCGGCGCGGAAGCTGGCGGGCACGTCGGCCAGGGTCACGCGGTCCTGCGGTCGGCGAGGCCCGGCGAGGCTGGGCGTGACGCCGTCGAGGTCGAGCTCCACGAGCGCGCTGAAGGCAGGTGTCGGGTCACCGTCGCGGCGGAACAGCCCCTGCTCCTTGCAGGCGGCGTCCACGAGCGGCACGAGCTCGCCGCGGCCGGTCGCCCGCAGGTAGCGCAGCACCTCGTCGTCGACCGGGAACAGCGCGGCGGTGGCACCGTATTCGGGGGACATATTCGAGAGCGTCGCCCGGTCGGCGAGCGAGAGCGCCGACAGGCCGTCGCCGCAGAACTCGACGAAGCGCCCGACGACGCCGTGGCGCCGCAGCAGCTCGGTCAGCGTCAGCACGAGGTCGGTCGCCGTGACGCCCTCGCGCAGCGCGCCTGCCATGCGCACGCCCACCACCGAGGGCGTGCCGAGCTCGAGCGGCTCGCCCAGCATGACCGCCTCGGCCTCGATCCCGCCGACGCCGAAGCCGAGCACGCCGAGGCCGTTGACCATCGTCGTGTGGGAGTCGGTGCCGACGAGCGTGTCGGGCACGGCCACGCCGTCGCGCACGGCCACGACCCGGCCGAGATGCTCGAGATTGACCTGGTGCACGATCCCCATCCCGGGCGGCACGACACGGAACGAGCCGAACGCGCCCTGGGCCCAGCGCAGCAGCAGGTAGCGCTCACGGTTGCGCTCGTACTCGCGCTCGATGTTGTGCGCATAGGCCTGCAGCGTGCCGGCCTGGTCGACCTGCACGGAGTGGTCGATCACGAGGTCGCAGGGCACGAGCGGATCGACGCGCGCCGGATCACGCCCCGCGCGCGCCATGGCGGCGCGCATGGCTGCGAGATCGACGACGGCGGGCACGCCGGTGAAGTCCTGCAGCAGCACGCGAGCGGGGAAGAACGGCACGCGCTTTCCTTCACCGGGCGCGTCCGGCCAGCCGGCCAGCGCGAGCACATCCTCCTCCCGCACATGCAGCCCGCCGGCGTTGCGCAGCAGCCCCTCGAGCAGGACTCGCACCGTGTGCGGCAAGCGCTGCGTATCTGCCGCACCGCTCTCGTCGAGCCGGTTGACCCGGAAGAGATCGGGGAGTCCCGGCAGGCTCGCCCGGGCGCCAAACAGGTCGCTTGCCATCAGCACGGACTCTATCGCCGTGGTCGCCAAGTGGCGGATGCGGCGGATGTCATTTGGCCGCGTCCGCAGCGCCAAATGGCATACGCCGCGCATGTCATTTGGCCGCTCCGCGTACCCTTTCCCGCATGTCCGCGCTGGCCGAGAAAGCGCTCGCAACGCTGAGCACCGACGCGACAGATCCGCGCGAGCGAGGCCGGGCGGCGGGATCGGCGCTGGCCGAGCGCGCCGCGCTGTGCCTGGCCGCCTATCTGCCGCTGTTCGAGGACATCGGCCACGGGCTCGACGACGTGCGGCGCTTCGGGGTCCGTGTGCTCGAGCGCGTCGAGCGCTGGCATTCTCCGCTCGCCGCCGAGCTGGAGGCCTTCGCGCTCGGCTCGCGGCTCGAGCCCGAGCTGGTCGCGGCGCTCAACGGGCGCACCGAGCTGCTCGCGCTGGCCGAGTGCACGACGATCGGGCGCTGCGAGAGCGAGGGCGGGCCGTGGCTGGCGCAGAACTGGGACTGGTACGCGAATGCGCCGGAGCGCTGCCTCGTGTGGTCGGCGGCCGTCGAGGGCGCGCGCTTCGCCACCATGACGGAGGCCGGGATCCTGGCGAAGGTCGGGGTCTCGACGCGTGGGATCGCCGTCGCGCTCAACATCCTCTATCACGCGATAGACGGCCGCGGACCGCTCGGGGTGCCCGTGCACCTCGTGCTGCGCCGGCTGCTCGCCGAGGCTGCGTCCGTCGACGAGGCCTGGGCGCTGCTGCGCGACACGCCGTACTCGGCCTCCAGCTGCATCACCGTGGTCGATGCCTCGGGTGGCGGTGCGTGCTTCGAGCTCTCGCCGGCCGGTGTGGCGCGCGTCGAGGCGCGCGACGGCCTGCTCGCCCACACCAACCACTTCCTCGACGCGGCGCTGGCCGCAGGCGAGGCAGAGCAGCCGCCCGCATGGCTCCCCGGCTCGCGGGCACGGCTCGCGACTGCGGAGCGGGCGGCGCCCCGCGAGTTGAGCGACGGGCTGTCGCTGCTCGGCGACCACGTCTCCGGGCCGCAGGCGATCTGCCGTCACGACGAGCCGCCGGGCGAGCCGGGGCGGCCGCTCGTCGACACCGTCGTGTCGCTGGCCATGCGCCCCGCCGTGCCCGAGTTGCGCGTGGCCGCCGGGCAGCCGTGCGCGTGCGCGTTCCTCGGCTATGCCGTCTAACAGCGCGTCAGGCCCCAGGCCGAGCGAACCTCGGGCGGCAGCGACGGGCAGCCCGCACGCGTGGCGCCGAGATCGCGCCAGCCGTCGCGGCGGCTCCAGCTGAAGCGCTCGGACACGACCCTGCCGCCCGGGAGCGCGAACCGCGCCAGTGCCCACAGCACACCCCGGTGCGTTGCCTCGCGCAGGCCCTTCGGCGGCCCGGTGGGAGAATCGCGATGCGCGAGCGCGAATGCCGTCTCGACGGCGCGCCAGTGCCCGCGCGGCGGAATCACGACGGTTGCCCGGTACGAGAGCGCGCCGCTCACGCCGCCGCGGTCGTCGCTGGGCGCGAACAGGCTCGCCTGCCCGGTCGTGGCCCGGGTCGCGAGGACTCCGAATGTGAAGGCTGCGGCCGCGGCGAGAGTCGCCATTGCGAGTATGAACCTCATACACGTCTGACACTAATTGCAGTTGACGCGAGCGCGTCAAGCGCTCTTACAACGTGGCGACGGCGTCGTCCGTGGCCTTGAGGCAGGCCGGCCGGTCGGCAGGCTCGACGAGCCGGCAGAGCGCATCGGCCATCGCGCGGCCGTGCCGGTCGTAGACGGCGTTGGCAGCGGCGCCGGCGATGCATTCGTCGCGGTGCGCGGCGGCGCCCATCCCGCATTGCGAGACGATCGTGCCGGGGTCGAGCAGTGCCGCCCCCGAGATGTCGCGACCCATGCTGCGGTAGCACGTGCCCACGTAGCGGGCCTCGACGCGGTTGCAGATGCGGAATGCGACCGGCAGGTTCCAGTTCTTGACCTGCAAGACGTACGAGGTCTGCATGAGGTAGCACGAGGGCTTCTGCTGCTCCGTGACGGCATCGCAGGGGTAGATCGGATCGCTCGGCTTGAGATCGACGGAACGGTGCATGCCGCTGCCGTTGGCGACGATGTTCTGCATGAACACGCCGCTGTAGCACGACTGGCGCTCCCAGTCGTGCCTGATCACGTTGCAGAAGCGCAGCGCGTGGAAGATGTCCTGCGTGAAGCGGATGGTCAGCCCGTGCCCGAGCCCGTGCCAGCAGTTGTAGTAGGCCAGCGAGTAGGGGTGGGTCTCGTCCTGCTTGCAGATGCCATTCATCTTGCTGCGTAGCTGCTTGTCGTCGAACTGGGAGATGTAGCTCTCCATGAGACCGTGGTGGTAGCCCGACCAGCACGTCTCGCGCGCGTAGTGCTCGGCGGCGGTCACGCTCTTGTACTTGGCGAAGGCCAGGTGCCCGATCTCGTGGGCCAGTGGATGACACTCGCGCTTGACGTAGGCGTCGGATTTGTAAAGCGCGTCGAGGTCGTCGAGGGCGACGCCCGGGTTCTGGGCATCGACGATCGTCCGGAACGCCCGCTGGTAGCAGCCGAACGTCTCGTCCTTCTTGCAGGCGGTGAAGGCACTTGTGCCGCTCGCGCGCGCCGTCGTCGTCGTGTCCGGCGCGACCGCGGCGGCCGCAGCCGGATGGCCGGAGCCGCCGAGGTTCGCCGCGCCGTACCCGAGGCCCGCCCCGACGAGCAGCGTGCAGAGGGCGAGCAGGCCTGCGCGGACCGGGCTCATGCTGCGCAATCTAGCCGGGGATGAGGCATCCGCGGTGACTCGTCACGACGACCGCAGGTCGGTCCAGGACTGCTCCCAGCGCGCGAACGGAACGCAGATCCGTCCGCCGCCGCAGTTCTCCACCGGCGTGTGGCGGAACGCGATGCGCTTGAGCAGCGAGCCGGCCGCGTCCGCGTGCAGCGCACGGCAGGACGCCCTGCCGAGGAAGGCACAGGCGCCGGCGTTGACGGGGGTGGCGCCGTAATAGCGCGCAACCTGCGCCTGCACCCGGGCTTCCGAGGCGTAGCGCATCCAGCGGTAGGCGCAGCCTGGGTGCAGCGCGTGGGCGCCGAGCATCCACAGGTCGATCTCGCCCGGCGCGCCCTCGCGTGGCAGCGTGAGGCCCACGTCGACGTTCTGGTCGCGGATCTGGCCCGCCGTGTACCAGTCGCCCGCGCCCACGTCGACGAGGCCGCCGGCGAAGGCGTCGATCTCATCACCCGGCAGTTGCCAGAGCGCCCCGGCGAGGTGCAGCCGCTGCTTCGTGAGGGCCACGGCGGCGACGAACTGCTCCTCGTTCAGCGCGTACGGGTCGGTGATCCCGAGCGCAGGCCGGAGCTTGCGCAGCGACAGCGCAGCGTCGCCGATCTCGAGCGGCGTGTCCTCGAGCTCCACCCGCCCGAGTCGCGACTTCCTGTTCCACGAGAGCGGCCCCCAGGTCGCGGGCGCGTGCTTGCGGATGGATTTGCGCCAGATCTCCAGGCGGGGCGTCCAGAGGAAGGAGACCCCGTAGCGACGGGCTCCGGCGCGCACGGCGGCAGGGTCGCGGAACGGCACGCGGAAGCTGGAGCGCTGCGGCACCAGGGCGGGATTGAGCGCGCGCGCCGAGCCATCCTGGACGACGGCATAGGCGAGGCTGCCCGGGATCGACGCGACGTCGAAGGCGTAGCCGCCGGCCGCGCGTCGCAGGCTCTCGGCGCCGTCGGCGTAGCGAATCTCGACGCGACAGCCCGTGCTGCGCTCGAACGGCTTGACCCAGCTGTTCTCGGCGTAGCCCTGTCGCGTGAGCAGCCGCAGCGTCCCCTCGGCGCGCGGCAGCGTCGTGGCCGGCGCGGACGGTCCCAGCGGAGGCGCCTCGGCCGTCGAGCGGCTCGTGCCACAGGCCGTCACCAGGCAGGCAAGCGCTGCCAGCGGCAGGGCCCAGCGGGCCGCGCGCACGCCCATCAGATGTACTGCGAGCCGGCCACGGCCGCCAGTGTGCCCGCCTCCGGTGCCCCCGAGCGACCGTCGGCGCCCGTCGTCAGCCGTTGCGCGAAGTAGACGGGCACGATGCTGAGCAGTACGACCACGGCGGCTCCCCTCTGGCGACGCGCTTGACGCGCAGGCCGTACTCGACGTTCTCCTGCACGCTCATGTGCGGAAACAGCGCGTAGTCCTGGAACACGGTGTTGACGTCGCGCTCGTAGGGCGCGCGCCCGGTGACGTCGGTGCCGTCCAGCAGCACACGCCCGCTCGTGGGCCGCTCGAACCCGGCGACCATGCGCAGGCAGGTCGTCTTGCCCGACCCCGACGGACCGAGCAGCGAGAAGAACTCGCCCCGCTGCACGTCGAGGTCGACGCGGTCGACGGCGACGAAGCTCCCGAAGTGCTTGGACACGCCGTCCAGCCGGACGCTCACGTCACCGGCCGGCGCGCCCCTCGGGGCGGTTCCGATCGTCGCGGCCTCGTCCACGGTTGGGCGACGATAGCAGCGAGCGGCCAAATGACACACGCGGCGCATGTCATTTGGCCGTCGTGCGCGAGCTCCGCCTCAACGCGACGGCGCGCTCCGCTTGCCGCCACTTGGGGTCTGACCCCGGCTGGCGGGGCCTGGCCCCACCTGGCGGAGCCTGGCACCGACCCGTTCAGCAGAGCCGCAAACCGTTAAGGCATGCGGAAAGCCAGTCGTTCGCGAGGTCGAGACGAGGCACGCGCGGCGAGGCGCTCGGAACTGCTCCGATGCCCAGAAAGCGCCTGGTTGAGCGGATCGCCACCCTGGGGTCAGGCTCCGCCAGGTGGGGTCAGACCCCACCTGGCGGATCGCGCCCGCCAATGACATGCGCCGCGTGGGTCATTTGGCCGCCGCTCGAGCCCCGCCGCGCGGGAATAGGAATCCGTCCGCGAGCGCTTAGACTGGAACCAATGGAGATCGTGACCATCAGCGAGCAGGCTCGCGTCAAGGCGATCGACCTGCGCGAGAGCGAGGGGCTGGCTGCGGACGCCGTGCTTCGCGTCGGCGTCCAGGGTGGGGGCTGCTCGGGCTTCCAGTACCTGCTCGAGTACGACGAGCGGCGCGACGACGATCACGTGGTCGAGCTCGAGGGTCTCACGGTCGTGATCGATCCGTTCTCGGCGCCGCTGCTCGCGGGCACGGTGCTGGAGTACGACGGTGGCCTGGGCGGGCGGGGCTTCGAGTTCCGCAATCCGCAGGTCGAGGCCGGCTGCGGCTGCGGGCGCTCCTTCCAGGTCAATCCGGAAGCACTCGAGGCGCTCGGCTAGCGAGAGACGTCGCTGCGTCCGCCGGCGCCACGCGCCGGATGGTGCGGATATGTTCGAGGCGTGCCCCTGGCCTCGATCCCCAGCCCGTCCGACCCGTTCATCTTCCATCTGGGCGGGCTCGCGCCGCGCTGGTACGGCGTCCTGCTGGCGGCCGGGATCCTGATCGCCATCCTGGTCACGCGCCTCCAGCTGGCCCTGCGCGGACGTGATCCTGCGCTAGCGGGCGAGGTCGCGGTCTGGGCCGTGCCCTGCGGCGTCGTGGGCGCCCGGCTCTACCACGTCGTAACCGACTGGTCGGCGTTCTCAGGTCACCTCGGCGACATCCCGCTGATCCAGCAGGGCGGGCTCGGCATCTACGGCGCGCTCCTCGGCGGGGCGCTGGGCGCAGCCATCGGCGCGCGCAGGGCGGGTGTGCCGCTGCTCGTGATCCTCGACTGCACGGCTCCGGGCACCGCGCTCGCGCAGGCGATCGGCCGCTTCGGCAACTACGCGAATCAGGAGCTCTTCGGCGGCCCGACCAACCTGCCGTGGGGGCTCGAGATCGATCCGGCGCACCGGCCCGCGCAGTACCTGAACGACAAGACCTTCCACCCGACGTTCCTGTACGAGTCGATCTGGAACCTGATCGTGATGGCCGTCCTGCTGCGCGTGGCGAAGCGCTGGCGCACGCAGGCGCCGGGCTACGTGCTCGCGCTCTACCTCGCGCTCTACTCGCTGGGGCGCTTCTTCGTCGAGGGCCTCCGAGTCGACCCGGCCCACGAGATCGGGCCGTTGCGTCTCAACCAGGTCGTGGCCGCGGTCGTGTTCGCGCTCTCGCTGGCCGCTTTGATCCGCTTGCGGGGCCGGGCTCCCGGGCCCGCGGCGGCGTCAAGCGGCGCGTAGCTGGCCGGTGGCGGGCGTCTGGCCCTCCACCGCGGAGCGGGGCGGGACGATCACGCGCACCGTGCAGCCGCCGCCGGCCGTCTCCTCGAACGCCATCGTGCCGCCGACGCCCCAGGCGCGCTCGCGCATGGCGTCCACGCCGCGGTGCATGCCGCCGCGCTGCAGCTCGTCCTCGTGCGTCCCGCGGCCGTTGTCGGCGATGCAGAGCTCGATGCCACCCTTCTCCAGCATGCGGGCCGTCACGTCGATGCGGGTGCCGCCGGCGTGCTTGACGGCATTGGTGGTGGCTTCCTGAGCAATCCGGTAGAGCGACACCTGCGCCTGGCGGTCGAGCGCGTCGATCGCGCTCGCATCGACGACGATCTCGACCTTGTGCGATTCCGACAGCTGTCCGGCGAGCTCGCAGAACGCGGCGGTGAAGCCGTGGTCGCGCAGCGTGATGGGCTCGAGCGCGAACGTGAGTGTGCGCAGCGAGCGCACGACGCCGCGGCAATGCTCGAGGGCACGGTTCAGCGAGCTCAGGCCCTGCTCGACCTCACCCGCCTGAATCGTGTCGTGCGCGGCCTGGACGATCAGCCCGATGCCGGCGATGCTCTGCTGCGGCCCGTCGTGCAGCGCGAGTGCCAGACGGCGGCGCTCGCCCTCCTCGACCCGAAGGAGCCGGTCCGAGAGGCGGCCGCGCTCGCGCTCGCGCAACTCGGCCTCGATGCGCAGCGTCTCGGCGAGCGTGAACAGGCGCGCGTTGTGGGCGGTGCGCACCGCGGCGGCTGCGAACACCCGCAACTGTGCGCGCTCCACGGCGCTGAAGGGGCGCTCCGACCTCCGCAGCACCGCCAGCGCGCCGGCTTGCAGGGACGGCACGGGCAGCGGCGTCACCTCGACGGCTCCGCCGTAGGCGACGGCGAGCGCCGCGGCGAGGTCGGTGGCACTCGCGGCATCGAGCGCAGCCGGGCGCCAGGCCTGGCCGAGCGGCGCGCTCGTGACGACGGTGCAGCGGTTGTCGGTGCGCTCGAGCACGAGACCGCATTCGGCCGAGACCAGGTCGACCGCCTCCTCGGCGATGCGCTCGAGCAGGCGGCCCTCGTCGAGCTCGTCCGCGAGCCCGGTCGTGGCGGCGAGCAGGCGATCGAGAGCGCCGGCCTGGGCGCTCAGC
>JALYLC010000723.1 GCA_030774435.1 Actinomycetota bacterium | reverse complement strand
GCGGCATCCCGGGAATGGCCGGCCGCTCGGGGCGCGCGGCGGTCTCGCGGAGCTGATCCTCGACGGCCTCGATCGCCTCGCCGAGCTCGTCGACCTGCTTGGCGACGTGGTCCGCGCGGCGGTGCGCCATGCCCCCGAAGAGCATCGCGCCTCCGATGATGATCGAATCCAGACGACGTTTCATATCAGGCCGAACCACTCCGGTCGAGGTGTTGACTACCTCATCGAGTGATAGCCGACTTGCGATACGGCCCACGTCCCCCAAAAGGGTTGTCACCCGTTAAGGGCTCGTTCAGGAATGAACGTGTGCGGTTAAGGGCTCGTTCAGGAATGAGCGTGTGCGGCTCGTTCAGATCAGGCGACGTGGAGGCCGCACTCGGTCTTGCCGCTGCCGGCCCAGCGGCCGGCGCGCGCGTCCTCGTCGCTGCCAACGGTCCGCGTGCACGGCGTGCAGCCGATCGACGGGAAGCCGCGGTCGTGCAGCTCGTTGTACGGGACGCCGTTGCGATGGATGTAGCGCCAGCAGTCGCGCTCGCTCCAGTCGACCAGCGGCTGCACCTTCACGACGCCGCGGCCCGCATCCAGCACGAGCTTCGGTGCGCGCGCGCGCTGGGTCGTCTGATCGCGTCGGATGCCGGTCAGCCAGCCATCGGCGTCGCGGATCGCCTGCTCCAGCGGCGCGACCTTGCGCAGGCCGCAGCAGCGATCCGGCTCGCGCTCCCAGAGCGCGGCGCCGTGCGTGACGGCCTGCTGCTCGACGCTCTGGAGCGGGCGCAGCGTCTCGACCTCGAGGCCGTAGCGCTCCACGAGGCGTTCGCGCGTGGCGTGCGTCTCCGGGAAAAGCAGGCCGGTATCGATCTCGACGAGGCGCGTTTGCGGGGCGACCTCGCGCGTCATGTGCACCAGGATCGAGGTGCCGAGCTGCCACGAGCACGTGAGCACCATGCGCCCGCCGAACCTCTCGGCGGCGAACTCGACGAGCTCCTCGGCGCGCAGTGGCTCGAAGTGCTCGGCGAGCCGCGCGACGTCCTCGGAAGTCAGATCCTCGGAGAGATTGGCGGTCGGCACACACCAACCCTAGCAATCAGACTCGCTTATCTCAACAAGAAGGTGAACTCATGCAAGGCCGAGTCGCTCGAGGGTATCTTCGGGCACCGGCACGGGCCCCGAATCGCCCAGCCCCGGCCCATCGGCGTTGCCGTGCCAGTCGGAGCCGCCGCTCGGCACCAGGCCCAGTTGCGCGCACAGGCGGCCGGTGAAGGCACGCTGCTCATCGTCGTGGTCGGGGCGGAAGCACTCCACCCCGCGCAAGCCGCGCTCCGCCAGTCGCGCGACGAAGCGCTCGAGCGCGGCGTCGCCGAGCCTGAGCGAGTACGGATGGGCGAGCACGGGCGCGCCGCCGCTCTCGGCCACGAGCTCGACCGCCTCGTCCGGCCCGAGCGAGCCGGCGTCGACATAGGCCGGCTGGCCGTCGGCCAGCAGGCGGTCGAAGGCTTCCTGCGGCGTCGCCACGTGCCCGGCGTCGACGAGCGCGGCGGCGATGTGCGGCCGGCCGACCCGCCCTCGCGCGCGCCGTACGACGTCCTCCCACTCGACCGCGTAGCCGAGTTCGTTGAGCCGTGCGACGATGCGCTGGTTGCGGCCGGCGCGGTAGTCGCCGATCTCGCGGATGCGGCCGGCGAGCGGCTCCGCATCCGCCGAGGGCAGGTAGGCGAGCAGGTGCATCGACCCCGAGGGCGGGCGAACCGACAGCTCGCTGCCCGGCACGAAGCGCAGGCCCAGTCGCTCGGCCGCGCTCGCCGCCTCAGCCAGGCCGCCGAGCGTGTCGTGGTCGGTGAGCGCGAGCGTGCGCAGGCCCAGCGCGTGTGCATGCTCGACCAGCGCGGTCGGCGTGAGCAGCCCGTCGGAGGCCGACGAGTGGCAGTGCAGGTCGATCAGGCTTTGACGTCGAGCAGCAATGCGCTCATCGTGTCGGATCGCAGCCCGAGCCGTAGCGTCTCCAGCGGGATGATCTCGTCCGGCGGGATGTTGCCGAGGTTGACCTCAGGGCCGAACTGCCGGATGAACCAAGCCTGCTGCGACTTCTGCGGCGCCTCGAAGAGCAGCCGCTCGACGGGCAGCTCATGCACGATCTCGTCGATCAGGCCGCTGCGCACCTCTCCGCTGCCGCGGAAGATGCCGGCCGTGCCGGACTCGCGCGCCTCGGTGATGACCTTCCAGGCGCCCGCGCCGAGCTCCTCGCGGATCCACTCGACCCACTGATAGGGCGCGAAGATCGCCTCGGCGTCCTTGGAGCCGACCTCCGAGAGCACGCGGAAGTCCTGCGCCAGCGTCTCGATGATCTCGAGCTTGCGCTCGCGCGGGAGGTCGATCGTGCCGTCCGAGACCTCGACGCTCTCGAAGCCGTTGTCACTCAGCCAGCTGCGGTAGCCGTCGAGCTTGCCGCGCACCTCCGCAATTTCGAGCAGCGTGCCGCCGCAGACGACGGGAACGCCCAACGAGCGATAGAGCGCGAGCTTCTCGCGCAGGTTCTGCGTCACGTACGACGTGCCCCAGCCGAGCTTGACGATGTCGACGTACTCGCCGCCGGTCGCCATCAGCCCCTCGATCTGGGCCGGGGAGAGGCCCTTGTCCATGACGTGCGTGATGCCGACCTCGCGCGGCTTGGCCGCGCGGACCGGCAGGTCCAGGAAGCCGTTGACGGTGCTCGAGATGCTCATGGCCGCCGAGCGTAGCAGTCTCAAGACTGATAGGCCCGAGAAGCAGTGCTACTAGCGGAGCGTCCGCGTCTCAAGCAGCTGCAGCCGAGGCTGCGCGACCGGCGCGCCAGCCGAAGACCGAGCCGTCGAGCAGCGAGTTGCCCATCATGCGGTTGCGACCGTGGACGCCGCCGGCAATCTCCCCCGCGGCATACAGCCCCGCCACCGTCGTCGCGCCGTGCTCGTCGATCACGAGGCCGCCGTTCTGGTAGTGCAGGACGGGATAGGTGTGGATCGGCTCGCTCAGGGGATCGATGCCGGCGGCGCGGTAGCGCTTGAGCATGTACGGCAGCGAGATCTCGGCGTCGGCCACGGAGATCGGGCGGCAGTCGAGCAGCACCGACGGCCTGCCCTCCGGCGTCGTCAGCCCGCGCCCTTCCTCGCACTCGCGCACGATCGCCGCCGCTACGACGTCCCGCCCGCCCAGCTCGTCGACGAAGCGCTCGCCGCCCGCATTGAGCAGCACGGCTCCGTAGGCGCGAGTCGTCTCGGGGATCGAGTAGCCCTGAAGCGAGGTCGGCCACAGGCCGCCGTTCGGGTGGTACTGCAGCGCGTCCAGGTCGCGGGCCTCGCAGCCGGCGGCCAGAGCGATCTCGGTCACCTCGCCCGTTGCGCCGACGGCGTTCGTCGAGAACGTGCCGAGTCGCTTGGCCTCGGCGAAGCAGCGGCCGCCGGCCGCGAGCACGATCGCGCCCGCGCTCGCCGAGAGGCTCTCGCCGGAGCGCTGTCCCAGCGTCGCGCGCCAGCCCGAGGGGACGGAATCCAGGGCCAGCAGCGGGGCGTGGTCGAGTGTCTCGATTTTCTCGCTGGACGCGACGGCGCCCCGCAGCGCCGTCGAGATCGCGAGCCCGGTGCGATCCCCAACCTGCAGCAGGCGCTTGCGCGTCGCCCCGCCGCAGCGCGCCAGCCGGTAGCGGCCGTCGGCATCGTGCGTGAACGCGACGCCGAAGCGCTCCAGCCGCTCGATGGCCGAGGGCGCCTCGGTCGTGAGCGCGGCAACCAGGCGGGGATCCGCCGTCTCGTGCGAGCTGTGCATCACGTCCTCGGCGTGCACCGAGGGTGCGTCGTCATCGCCGAGCGCGGCCTGGATGCCGCCCTGCGCCTTGGCGGTGTTCGATGACGCGAGCCCGAGCTTCGTCGCAAGGAGGACGCGCGCGCCTGCGTTCGCAGCCGAGAGCGCGGCAGTCAGCCCGGCCACGCCGGAGCCGATCACGAGGACATCGCAGCTCCGCTCGGGCACGGCGACAGGCTATTGGTCGCCCTGCGTGAATGCTGCATCTCGACCAGCCCGAGCGCTGGCGCAATGTTGTGCTGGAGTTCACCGATGCAGTCGGATGAATCCGACCGGGCCGCTCGCGCGAATGCCTTTCAGATGCCGTCGCCCGCACCCGCCTTCGGCCGCTCGTCGCTCAGCCTCGTCGCGCTCGACAGCCCGACCTGGGCCGTGCGGCGCGGCCTGACCTCGCTGGAGGGCGATCTGCCCGCTGCAATCGTCCGCATCGACGCCAACGCGACCCCCGCCGAGGTGCGCAGCGCGAGTTTCCTCGCAGGCTCTGCCGGGGCCGCGGTGGGGTGGATTCCCGAGGCGGCGCCCGTGGCGCTCGCCGAGCAGCTGGCGGGCTGCTGCCCCGACATCGTGCTCGACTCTGCGCTCTGCGGCGACGAGTTGGTCGGCGCCCTGCTCGGCACGGCGAGCGTGTGTGACCTCGCCGACCTGCGCACCGATCCGTGGCGTGTCGCGATCGCGCTCGGCAGCGAGCGCGAGGGCGCGTTCGACGGCCTCGACGGCGTCGACGTGATGGGGCGCGGCGCCGACGCGCGTCGGCTCGGGGACTGGTTGTCGGCCGGCGTCAAGGTTCCGGTCTGGATCGTGGGCGACGAGCCGGGGATCCAGGGCGTGCGACTCCGCTACGGCCGGCACGAGCGCGTCGTGCCGCCGCCCGCGCTGGCGGCGAGCGCAACGCTCGGCGACGCGCTCGACCTCGTCGCCTGCGGGCACGAGCTCGTGCGCGCGCTGCAGGGCCCGGCCGCCCGCCTCCGCCGCGCCGACTGACGCCCCTGCTCGCTCCATCCACCCCAGCCACACACGCTCATCCAGTCAGAACGTCTCAGCGCTCCAGCGTGATCGGGTTGCTGAGCGTGCCCACGCCGCTCACCGTGATGTCGACGACGTCGCCCTCGCGCAGGTAGCGCTTGGGATCGCGGGCGTCGCCCACGCCGCCGGGCGTGCCCGTGGCGATCACGTCTCCGGGCTCGAGCGTCGCGCCGAGAGAGACGTATTCGACCAAGGCCTCGACGCCGAAGATCAGGTTCTTCGTGTTCGAGCGCTGCAGCGTCTCGCCCGAGACGACCGTCTCGATGTCGAGCGCGCCGAGGTCGACTCCGTCGGCGTCGACGAGCCACGGACCGAGCGGCCCGAACGTGTCGAAGCTCTTGCCGTAGGTGAACTGACGCAGCGGCGTCTCGAGCTGCGCACGGCGACCGGAGACGTCGTGGAAACAGGTGTAGGCACCGACCGCCGCGCGGGCTGCCGCCCCGGAGGCGCGGTAGACGGGCTCGCCGATCACGACGGCGACCTCGCCCTCGTAGTCGGGCCGCGTCTCCTCGCGCGGGATCACGATCGTCGCGCCGTGGCCGATCAGCGAGGTCGTCCACTTGGCGAAGATGACGGGCACCTCGGGCAGATCGAGCTCCGACTCCTCCGCGTGGTCTCGGTAGTTGAGGCCGATGCAGATGAGCTTTCGCGGGACGACCGGATGTGCGAGCGTCACCCCGGCGAGCGCCTTGCGCGGCCCGTCGGCCGCCGCCAGCTCGGCCCACGCGGCGCGCGTCGGGATGAATCCCCGCTCTCCCGCGGGACCCGCGTCGACGACCTCATCGCCTTCGAGCCGCCCGATGCGGTACTCGTCGGGGCCGGTGCGGTAACGGACTGCCTTCAAGTCGCTCCTCCTCGTGATTCGCCAGTGCGCAGGGTACCCTTGGCCGCATGGCGACCCGTGCCTTGACGCTCGACGACGTCAACCTGCTCGACCACGACCTGTTCGCCGAGCGCGAGCCGTGGGACGTGTTCGAGCTGCTGCAGCGGGAGGCGCCGGTGTTCCGGCACCCGGAGCCCGGCGGTGACGGCTTCTGGTGCGTGACCCGCTACGACGACGTCGTCCAGGTGCTCAAGGACACCGAGACGTACTCCTCGGAGAGCGGTGGCGCGGCGCTGATCGAACCGGTGCCGGCCGACGTGCTCGAGGCGCGGCGCAACTTCATGGAGACCGACCCGCCTCTGCACTCCCAGTGGCGGCGGATGTTCGCGCGCGACTTCACGCCGCGCTCGCTCTCCGACCGCTACCGCGACTACCTGCGCGAGCTGACGCGCACGATCCTGGACGACACGCTGCCCAAGGGCGAGTTCTGCTTCGTCGAGGAGATCGCGGGCCCGATCCCGATCCGCGTGCTCGGGCACATGCTGGGCGTGCCTGACGAGCACCTGGACAAGCTCGTGGAGCTCGGCGACCGCATGCTCGTGCCGACCGACCCGGACCTCACGCCCCCGACGACGCTCACGCCAGAGCAGTCGAAGTACTTGCCCTTCGGCTCCGAGGCCGGCGCCGAGCTGCTCGAGCTCGGCCGGCCGCTGATCCGGGAGCGCAAGGGCCACCCGTGCGGCGACGTGCTCTCGATCCTCGCCAACGCCGAGATCGGCGGCTGCCCCGTCTCGCAGCACGATCTGGACAACAACCTCGCGCTGCTGGTCGTGGCCGGCAACGAGACCACCCGCCAGGGCATGGCGCTCGGGATGCTCGCGCTCATGGAGCACCCCGACCAGCTCGAGCTGCTGCGCTCGGATCCGTCGCTGATGCCGGCGGCCGTCGACGAGCTGATCCGCTACGCCTCCCCGGTCTGGCACTTCCGCCGCACCGCGGTCGCCGACAGCGAGCTGCGGGGCGTCCGCATTCGCGCGGGCGATCGCGTCGTCGTGTGGTTCGCGGCCGCCAATCGCGACCCCGAAGCCTTTCCCGAACCGCACCGGCTCGACCTCACGCGCAAGCGCGACGTGCACGCGGCCTTCGGGCGCGGCGGGCCGCACTTCTGCCTCGGCGCGCACCTCGCGCGGCTCGAGATGGCGGTGCTCTTCGAGCAGCTGCTGCCGCGCCTCGAATCGATCGAGCTGACCGGTCCGCCGGCGCGCCTGCGCTCGAACTTCACGAACGGCCTCAAGCGCCTCCCCGTGCGCGTCGTCGAAGCTCACTAAAGAGCGCATTTCTAAATGATCGTGGGGTCTGGAGCGGCTGGATCGGCCTGCAGTCGATTGCCAGGGCGCGCGACACGCTTGTGAGGGTTCGCGGTGTGGTGGGGTGCGCCCCGGCAATTGACTTTCGTCCGACCACCCCGGCCACACACGCTCATCCAGAAATGCGCTCTAAATCCTCCAACGCGGGTGGTAGGCTCGCCCGACGACCACGGGCCCACGATGCGTGCGGAGGCGAGATGACGGAGTCGGACCGGTTGGCGGCGCTCGAGCGTGACGGTGTGCGCATCGTGCGCGTCACCTACCCGGATCTGCACGGCGTGCTGCGCGGCAGGGACGTGCCGATCGGCTTCTTCGCATCGGACGCCAGCTCGCACGGCCTCGGGTTCTGCAAGGCGATCTCGACGGTCGACCTGCAGCACAACGTCGTGGCGGGCTTCGAGCACGGCTTTCGCGACATCCACGTGTGGCCGCTCCCGGACACCCTCGTGCAGCTGCCGTGGGCTCCCGAGGTCGCCTGGTGCCTGGCGGACCAGACTGCCGATGGCGAGACCTACGGTGCCGATCCGCGCGCGGTGCTCAAGCGCGCGATGGCGCAATTCGCCGAGCTCGGGCTGGAGCCCGTGATGGGCCCCGAGCTCGAGTTCTACCTGCTCGAGCCGAGCGCGACAGCCTCAGGCGGCTGGGCGCGCTACGTCGAGAATCCGACGCACGTCTACACCGTGGGCGACCACGCCGACCCGCGCGGGATCCTCGACCGCATGCTCCTGCAGCTACACGACGCCGAGCTGGGCGTGATCGGCGCCGCGCACGAGTACGGCATGAGCCAGTGGGAGATCAACCTCGCCCACTCGAACGCGCTCGACGCGGCCGACCGCGCCTTCCGCTTCAAGGCGGCCGTCAAGGATCTGGCCACGCGCGACGGCATGCTCGCCACGTTCATGGGCAAGCCCTTCAACGGCGACGCAGGCTCGGGATTCCATCTGCACCTCTCGCTCTGCGGCGAGGACGGCGCCAATGCCTTCACCGACAACGCCGGCGACGAGGGCTGCGCGGAGCTGTTGCGCCACTTCATCGCCGGCGTGATCGCGCACGCGCCGGGCCTGATGGCGATCCTCAATCCGACCGTCAACGCGTACCGGCGCATCGACCCGCACGAGCTGGTCCCGACGCGGGCCTGCTGGGGCTACGACAACCGCTTCGGGCTCGTCCGCGTGCCACCCGAGCGCGGGGCCGCGACGCGTGTCGAGATGCGGCTCGCCGACGGCGCCGCCAACCCCTATCTCGCGACGGCCGCGCTCCTGTTCGCCGGGCTCGACGGCATCCAGCAGCAGCTGACGCCGCCCGCGGCGGTGGCCGGGCTGGTCTACGAGCTGCCGGAGGAGGATCAGGGCGACCCCATCCCGCTCTCGCTCGGAGCCGCGCTCGACGCGCTGGAGGCCGACGCGCCGCTGCGCGAGGCGATGGGGAGCGCGCTCGTCGACACGTTCCTGACGATCAAGCGCTACGAGCTCGAGCGCTACCACCGCCACGTCTCGGAGTGGGACATCGCGGAGTACGCGCACCACCTCTGAGAGCTGGGTCAGAGCGCGTTTCGGAATGAGCGTGTGTGGCTGGGGTGGCTGGATCCAGCCGCTCCAGACACCGCGATCATCTTGAAATGCGCTCTTCAGTAGCCCATGCCGTCGGCCAGCGACGCGCGCACCGTCGCCACGTCGGCCAGCTGCGAGAAGCCGTCCGCCTGCGCTGCCAGCGTGGCTTTCTGGACGTCGCGGTAGTCCACCGTCCGGGCACCCAGCGTGAGGCTGCGGGTGGCCGTCCCGTCGGTCAGGAAGATGACGTTCAAGCCCCGCTCCTGCGCCTGGCGCGCGGTCGTGTCACAGCACATGTGCGTCATGAACCCGGCGATCACGACCGTTCGCGCTCCCTGCTGGATCAGCACCTCGCGCAATTCCGTCTCGGTGAATGCGCCTGGTGAGCGCTTCGTCACGACGGGCTCGATCTGGCGCGGGGCGACCTCGGGCATCGTCTCGATCAGCTTGCCGTCGGCGGCGAACACGGGAGCTCCGGCCGCCTCCTCGTGGCGGATGTGGACGACCGGCATGTTCGCCTCGCGGTAGTCCTCGAGCAGGTGGCGCAGCCGCGCGAGCACGACGGGCCCGTCCGGGATGCGCAGCGGGCCCCGCTCGGCGAAGTACTCGAGCTGCACGTCGATCATGAGCAGGGCAGCCCGGTTGAGGTCGATCTGGTCTTTCGTGCTCATGCGAATGCGCTCCGGACCTGGCGGACGCCGACCATGGCGGCCGCGGTGTCGCCCATGCCGTCGGCCCGCAGGTTCGCGACAAGGCGCTGAACGCGGGCGAGCGCCACGGACCGCTCGGCGAGGAAGCGCGTGACGGCCTCGTCCATGGGGGCGCCCCTGCCCGCCACAATGACCTGCTCGGTCAGCTCGCGCCGCGTCGCGTGCAACTCGTCGCGCACCGCGGCCAGCGCCCAGCGCTGCCAGCGCGTCTCGGCGACGATGCCGCCGATCTGCTCCTCCAGCCAGTCCAGGTGGAGCCGCTCGCCGAGGGCGAAGAACGCGTCGGCCGCCTCGGCCAGCGAGCAGCCGGTCGCCCGCGCGGCGGCGATCACATCCGGCGCGTAGGTGAGCTCGGAACGCCAGGCTGCGGCCTCGGCCAGGGTCAGCGGCAGTCCGCGTGCGGCCAGCGCCTCCCGCTGCAACGCGTGGTCGGCGCGCCAGGCATCGCTGCCGACGCCGCGCAGCGTCTGCGAGAGCTCGCTGAACGAGGCACGATCGCGAGCGATCACGCTGGCGGCGTCGCCGTCGTTCGCGTGCTGGAGGTACCAGCGGGAAACTCCCTCGACGAGCCCGTCGACGCCGACCATGACCTCCATCTGCACGTCGGTGTCCACAGCCGGATCGGTGAACAGCGCCTCCACCTCCTCCCAGCGCGCCACGGACCCTGTGACCTCGCGGGCGATCCAGTAGGCGCGCACGACCTCTGCCGCCTCGGCACCCGTCTCGGCCATCATCTGCCAGGCCCACGCGATGCCGAGCGAATTGACGACGTCGTTGGTCACGAACGTGGCCACGATCTCGCGCCGCAGGCGGTGCTCGCGGTAGAGCTCGCCCGTGGCCTCGACGATACGGCGAGGGAAGTAGCTGCGCAGCACCGAGTCGAGCGCCGGGTCGTCGGGGATCGCGGAGGCCAGCACCTTCGGATAGAGGCTGCGCTTGGCGTAAGCCATGAGCACGGCCAGCTCTGGGCGCGTCAGGCCGCGCCCCTGGCGCTGGCGGTCGGTCAGCTCGTCGCTCGGGGGCAGCGCCTCGAGCTCGCGATGGAGCAGGCCCTCCAGCTCGAGCTCGCGCATGAGCATCTCGTGCGCCTCGACGCGCTGCGACGCGGTCTCCTGTTCCTGGCTGAGGATCTGGGCCTGGAGGTAGTTGTCGTAGAGCACGAGGTCGCAGACCTCGCCCGCCGCCGCGGCCAGCAGCTCGTCGCGGCCCTCGAACGTCATCGAGCCGCGCTCGACCGCGGCGCCGAGCAGGATCTTGATGTTGACCTCGTGGTCCGAGGTGTCGACGCCCGCGGAGTTGTCGATGGCGTCGGTGTTGATGCGCCCTCCGGCGCTCGCGTACTCGATGCGGCCGCGCTGGGTGAGGCCGAGGTTGCCGCCCTCGCCGACGACGCGGGCGCGCAGCTCGCGGCCGTCGACGCGGATCGCGTCGTTGTCGCGGTCGCCGACCTCGGCGTGCGACTCGCTCGAGGCCTTGACGAACGTGCCGACCCCGCCGTTCCAGAGCAGGTCGACGGGCGCGCGCAGGATCGCCCGCACGAGCTCATCCGGGTCGAGCGACTCCGCCTCGACGCCCAGCGCCGCCCGCACCTCGGGCGAGAGCGGCACGGACTTCTCGGTGCGCGCCCACACGCCTCCGCCCGCCGACATCAGAGCGGGGTCGTAGTCCATCCAGGACGTACCCGCCCCCAGCGCGAACAGCCGCTTGCGCTCGGCGAAGGACGTCTCGACGTCGGGCGACGGATCGAGGAAGACGTGCCGGTGATCGAACGCGGCAACGAGCCGGATCTGGCGCGAGAGCAGCATGCCGTTGCCGAACACGTCGCCCGACATGTCGCCGATGCCGGCGACCGTGAATGGGCGCGAGTCGACATCGCGCCCGAGCTCGCGGAAGTGCCGCTTGACGCTCTCCCAGGCTCCGCGGGCGGTGATGCCGAGCTGCTTGTGGTCGTAGCCCTTCGAACCTCCCGATGCGAACGCGTCGCCGAGCCAGAAGCCGTATTCGAGCGCGATCCCGTTGGCGGTGTCCGAGAGTGCGGCAGTGCCCTTGTCGGCCGCGACCACGAGGTATGGATCGTCCTCGTCGAGTGCGCGCACTCCCGCGGGGTGCACGACCTCGCCGCCGGCGATGTTGTCGGTCACGTCGAGCAGCCCGCGAATGAACGTCGAATAGCGCAGCTGCACCTCGGCTCGCAAGAGCTGACGATCGGCCGGCGGCGCGCGCAGCACGAACCCGCCTTTGGCGCCGACCGGGACGATCACGGCGTTCTTGACCATCTGGGCCTTCATCAGGCCGAGCACCTCGGAGCGGTAGTCCTCGCGCCGATCCGACCAGCGGATGCCGCCGCGGGCGACGTGGCCGCCCCGCAGGTGGATGCCCTCCACCAGGGGGTGGTAGACGAAGATCTCGTAGAGCGGCGCGGGCTCGGGCATCTGCGGCACGTCCGCCGAGCGCAGCTTGAACGAGAGGTACGGGCGCCCGAGAGCCGCGTTGGTGCGCACGGTGGCGTCCATGAGCGCCGCGAAGCCGCGCAGGATGCGGTCCTCGTCGAGGCTGCCGACGGCCGCGAGCTGCTCGCTCACCCGCGCGCGCAGCTCCTCTTCGCGCGCCACGTCAACGGGCTCGCAGAAGCGCGCGCGGAACAGCTCCACGAGTGAGCGAGCCGTCCGCGGATGCGCGCACAGGACGTCGTTCTGGTACGCCGCGGTGAATGTCGGCGCAACGATGCGGCGGTAGCGGCGGTAGGCACGCAGGATCACGACGTCCTCGGCGCGCAGGCCGGCGCGCACGACGAGAGCGTTGAGCGTGTCGGACTCGCAGCGCCCGCCCCAGATGGCCGTGATCGCCTCGGCCAGCCGCTCGCCGTCGCGTTCGCAGTCGAGCTGGGCGTCGTCGACCAGCACGCCGAAGTCGTGCAGGTAGGCGCCGTCGTCGCCGCCGTCGAGGCGCGTCGGCACCTCCTCCATGACGGTCAGGCCGAGCGCCTCGAGCACGGGCAGGAGCTCGCCGAGCGGGATCTTGCCACCGGGCGTCGCGACCGTCACCCGCGTCAGCGGCCGCGCGCCGACCTGGGTGTGCCCGGCCAGCTCGTTCTGGATGCCGACCGCGAACGCCTCGCCGGCCGCAACGCGCTCGAGCAGCGCGATGTCGGCGAGCGCGAGGTCGGGAGGGGTTGAGGTCTTGTAGTAGTCGGGCAGTCGCGCGGAGTAGAGCGCGGCCAGGCGCTTGCCCTCGGCATCGCCCGAGCGAGCCACGAGCTCGTCGGCCAGGCGGTCGTCCCACGTGCGCGCGAGCCGCGCGACCTCCTGCTCCAGCTCGGGCAGCGGCACGTCCGGCGCCTCGCCCTCGGGCACGTGCAGCAGGAAGAAGAGCTGCGCAGCCGCGCCCTCGACGAGCGCGAGGTGGTACTCCGCCGATTCGGCGTGGAAGCGCTGGGCGAGCAGCTCCTGCAGGCGCATGCGCAGCTCGGTGGACATGCGATCGCCCGGCATCGCGACCATCACGGTGACGTTGCGGCTGGCCGAGTCGCGCCGCACCGTCAGCGTCACGCGCTGCGCCTCCTCGGCGCGCGCGGCCGCGACGATCTCGGCGCGCAGCGCCTCGATCGGCGCCTGGAACAGCTCGTCGCGCGGGAACGACTCGAACGCGGCGACCGTGGCCTTGTAGTCGTGCGAGCCCTCCATCAGGCCCTCGGCCTCGATGATCGCCTGCAGCTTGCGGCGCAGGACAGGCGTGCGCGAGGCCTGCTCGAGATAGACGAGCGAGGTGAACAGGCCGATCACCCGCAGCAGGCCCGAGATCGAGCCGTCGGGGCGCAGGACACGCACCGAGACGTCGTCCATGCGGGCGCGCCGGTGGACGCGCGAGCGGCGGTTCGTCTTGCCGATCACGAGCAGTTCGCCCGTTGCCACGAGGCGCTCGCGCAGGAACTCCGGCAGCTCGTTCACGGGCGTCGGCTGGGCGAAGCGCGATTCGCCGTCATCGCGCAGGATGCCGAGGCCCGAGCCGTCCTGCACGTGCACCGCGGGCCCGGAAGGCCCCTCCTCGATCGCATAGGCGCGGGCGCCGAGCAGGATGAAGTGCCCGTCGCGCAGCCACTGGAGGAACGCCGTGGTCTCCTCGACCTCCTCGGCGCTGCGCGCGGCGGCCGCCCCGCGCGCGGCGTTCTCCATGCGCTCCACCATCGCCAGCATCGCGGCGAAGTCGCCCACGGCGAGCTGGAGCTCCCACAGCGCCTCGCGCACGGCGGCCACGAGCACCTCGCCCTCCTCGCGCGCGAGGTGCCGTTCGAGCTCCACTCGCATCACCGACTCGCGCCCGCTCGCCCCGCGGGCATCGGCGATGCGGGCGATGCGCCCCTCGGCATCGCGCTCCACGCCGACGATGGGATGCAGCAGCAACCGCACGGTGTGCCCGGCGCCCTGCACGGCGGCTCGCACCGTGTCGACGAGGAAGGGCGCGTCGGGCACGTTGACCTCGAGCGCAGTGCCGGCCGGGGGCGACTCGACGACGCGCACGGCGATCGGCTGCAGGCCGCGGGCGTCGGCGAAGTCGTAGAGGCCGGCCGTCTGCCGGTACAGCTCCTCGAGGTCGAACGTGCGGAGCCGCTCGTGCAGCGTGCGACCGAGCAGCACGCGGGCGAAAGACGTCAGGCGCTCGTCGCGGGGAGGGCTCTCCCGGCTTGCGATCAGCTCCTCGAGTTCGCCCAGGAGCGGATGCGCGGCGTGGCGTTCGCTCACGCCGCGCACGCTATCCGGTCGAGCCACGCGCGTGGAGGGCAGGCGGAACGATGGCCGTGCGCGCCAGCGCGGCCTCCTCGCTCGCGCCCACGGCGAGGCGGACCGCGATCTCGGCGATGCGGTCGGTGTGCCAGCGCACGCTCGTCAGCGGCGGATCGAGCAGGCGCGAGACGGGCTGGTCGTCGAAGCCAACCACCGCCACGTCCTGCGGGATGCGCAGCCCGAGCTCGCGGCACGCTGCGTACACGCCGAGCGCCACCGAATCCGAGAGCGCGAAGATCGCGGTGGGGCGCTCCGGCGCGGTCAGCAGGTCGCGGGCCAGGGGGTGCGCGCCGTTGAGGCTGTATTCGCAGGCGTGCAGCTGCGTCTCCAGCCCGAGCCGCTGCGACCACTCCAGCACGGCCTGCTCGGCGCTGCGCGCCGGCGCACGCTCGATCGCCCAGGAGAGCACGCCGATGCGGCGGTGGCCGCGCTCGGCGAGGTGCTCGAGCACCGCGCGCACCGCGCGCTCGTTGTCGAACAGGACCTGCCCGGCGGTGGCTGCGCCCGGCATGCGCTCGCCGATGCTGACAGTCGGGACGCGCTCGGCGACCTCGCTCCAGCCCGCAGCGAACGGCGCGATGGGCGAGACGATGAGGGCGTCGACGCGCCGGTCGTAGAGCTCGAGCGCGAGCTCGACCTCGAGCGCGGGATCGCCGTCGGCGTCGGCGATCAGCAATTGCCTGCCGCCGGCGCGCAGGTGGCGCTGCACGCCTGCGACGAGCTCCTGCAGGTACAGGTCGGCGAGGCTGCCGACCACCATGCCCACGCTGGCCGTCGTCCCGCCGCGCAACGCACGCGCGATCGGGTCGCTGCGGAAGCCGAGCTCCTCGGCCGCCGCCTGCACGCGCGCCTGTGTCTCCGACGACACCTGCAGGCCGCGCAGCGCATACGACACCGCTGCCGGCGAGAGGCCCGTGTGCTCGGCAAGCTGCCGGATCGTCGGCCGTCGGGGGCGCGTGGATTCCTGGTCGCCGTCACCCATTGCCACATGACGGTACTTGACGGATGGCAAACTCGGAGCGATCATTGGTGAAACGATTCACTCCACCATTCTGCGGTGTTTCGAGGAGCCCCCCGTGAGTCAGACCCCCAGCTTCGTGATCGGCGTCCTCGCCGAGGCCCTGCCCGAGGGCCGCTCGCTGACGATCGCAGAGTGCGCGCAGGCCGCGGAGGCGGCGGCGGCGGTCTACGACCTCGACTCGCTGGTGGACTTCGAGAAGGGCGAGCGCACGTACACGCAGCTCTGGCGCACGCCCTACAGCGAGGCCTACGCGATCGGCTGGAAGCAGGCTGGCGATACGGGGTTCCACGACCACGACGGGTCGGTCGGCGCCGTCCACGTCGTGCGTGGCACGGTTGCCGAAGAACATATCGTGCTGCGCTCCACCGGAGACTGGCTCGCCCGCGTCGAGTTCGCCTGCGGCGAGACGTTCCGCTTCGACGGCGCGCACATCCACCGCATGCGGCATGCCGCCGGGGACATCGCGCTGACGGTGCACGTCTACTCTCCGCCGCTCGGCCGGGCGGGCGCGTACGAGCTGTCCTGCGACGGCACCCTGCGTCGTCAGAGCATCGCCGGCGACGAGGAGCTGCGCGCGAGCGACACGTTCCAGGAGCACCGCGCCGTCGAGGATCCCCCGATCGCCTGACACGCGCTACGCGCTCAGCCGCAGCTCCACGCACACCGGCTGCTCGCCGCTCGGCTGGCTCCACACGCGGATCAGCGCCGTCCCCACGGGAGGCGACGGGTCGCGGTGAGCTTCGTCGGCGTCGAGCACGCGCGCCAGCGGAGGCCCGGCCGCCAGCCGCCGCAGTCCGAAGGCGTCGCTGGGACGCGCGTCGACGACGTAGAAGCAGGCCAGCGCGAGCGGCGCGAGCGCGGGGTTGTCCTCGCCCGGCGCATAGCCCGCGAG
>JALYLC010000722.1 GCA_030774435.1 Actinomycetota bacterium | reverse complement strand
GGCGTCGACGCCTCGCGGCAGCGCTGCGACAAGGTGCTGCACCACTTGGGCGTCGTTGAAGACGGCGTTCTTCTCGGTCAGGCCGGCTGGGCTGAGGAGCAGCATCGCCGCGTCCCGTTCCTCGGAGTTGCTCGGTGCGCGGAATGGCGCGCGGTTCACGAGCCGGGCGAGCGCTTTGTGATCGAGACCGAGGTCCGCCGCGCGCGAACGCCAGACGGCCCTTAGCTCGTCAAGGTTGGCCGGCTCCTTGCGGTCGCGTGTTTCGATCGCCGCGACCTGTGCGGCGCGCCAGCTCGTGCCGCCGGTCGCCTCCAGCCGCCGGACGATCTCGCGGCGCCGAGTGGAGAACGCTACGACGACTCCCCTTGGCACGCCTGCGAGCTCGGCCATGCCTTTCACCGGCTCGGCCCACTCGACGCCGAGGGAGCGCGAGAGGCCGGCGCGAAGCTGCGCCTGGTAGAGATGGCCCGCGGCGAGGCGGTAGCCGCGCAGGATCGCGTCGCCCTCGAGCGCGCGCCAACGGCCGTCCGGGCTTTGGGCGAGGTTCCCGACGACAACGTGCGTGTGGAGGTGGGGATCCAGCGCTCGGCTTGTGCGGTGCTGGAACGACGCCGCGACGAAGCCGGCGGCGTGCTCGCGCGTGACGCCCGCTGCGCCCCGGCGTGTCACGCAAGCCTCGGCCTCCAGGTAGTCGAGGGCTGCGCGCCAGGCTGAGTCGTGCGCCTCGCTGACCAAGCGGCGCGTCTCGTGGTCGCCGAGTGCGTGCAGCAGGCTGACGCTCTTGGGAACGCTGAACACGAGATCGAAGCCGCCGACTGGCCGCAGCTCGCGCTGCTCGAACACACGCCCGCCAGTCGTGGGATCAATACGCTCGATCGTGATGAGACGCGGTTGGGCATGAGTGCGAAGGGGTCGACCGCTGGTGGGATCGATGCCCGAGATCAGACGGGAGAGATCACCCTCGGCGACGACACCGACGAGGCCGAGCGACTCGGCACCTCGGCCGGCCCAGACCCCTGGCGATTCACCAGCACCCGCGTAGTAATCGTCGAGCCCTCGCGCGACGGAGCGCTCGTAGTAGGCCTCCTGGCCGGGCGCCAGCTTCGCGACGCTCAACATGAACCGGAACACTATCGCACCTAGGTGCATATGTGTCTCTCAGACTCTTGTCCTCTCTGAAGATGACGTGCTCGATAGGTCGATCGTGCGCTCCAGGCCCAGGCGGGCGTGCGCTCGAGGCGCTCGCGCCGGTCCTGAACAAGGGGTCTGCTCGCGCTGGAGGCGTCGTTGGGTGCCGACCCACTGGCCGAGACGGAAGCCGTCTTCGACATGAGCGGCGGGGACGCGCGCGTGGCCCTCGCGAGCGCCATGAGCGGCGGGGGACGCGCGAGTGGCCCTCGCGAGCGGCGAAGCGAAGCGGCGTCTCGTAGGCGTGCTCCCACTTGGCGCTCTGCGCTTCGTTTCCCCATGCCCAGCCTGGCAGCGCCGCAAGCCGCGTCACGCGGTCGAGACTGAGCAGCTCGCGTTGGCGCCGTGTGCGTTGTGTGGCGACCCAGTCCCGAGCCTGCGGTCGCCTTCGATATGTGGCTATGGGGACGCGTGCGTCGCCCTCGCGCACGACATAGGCTAGGAGCAGCGGCGAACCTACTCGTCCCAGATCTTGTTGCCGTGACCCCACCTCCAGGCGGGCAGCGCTTCGAGCAGCGCTGCGCTCTGAATCGAGCCTCCCATCCTTGTGTGCTCGTCGCTGGCGGACAACCCAGTCGCCGAGCGCGAAGTCTGCCTCGACATGGCGCAGGCTTGGCCGCGCGTGGCCTGGTGCGCGGCGTAGGACTGGAGGACGTCGCCCTCCCTGAAGGTCTACGTCGACCCGCCGGGCGCCCCGATCCACGCCGTCACGACGCGTCGCCTGAGACTTGCCGGCATCGCCGTAACGCTCTACTCCATGTCGCCAACTGCGCCCGCCTTCTACGCCGGCCACCTCGTGATGGCATGGCACCAAGCGGGCAAGACCTTCAACCTCTCCGTGCACGGCGCACGCTGGCAGGCCCGGCTCGCAAGCATGACCGCCGCACTCATCCGCGAGGTCCGCGACTGCTCCCCACGCGGGCAGCGACCAGTCGCCTGCCGAGCGGTCGTCTTTCCCGCGAGGCCATAGGTGCTCTCGAGCGCCTTCCAGTTCTTTAGGCGGCGACGGGCGCGGTGTGTGGCTGTGCGCGGGCCTCGTCGAGGAGTTCTGTAAGCACCGCGATGCAGTCATCGCAGACATACAGACCCTCGAACCCTTCGACCAGCACCTCGACCTGATCACGCGCGTCACCGCACAGCGAGCAGCGCTCCTCCACCGCGGCCTGGCGTTCCTGCTGAGGGCTCATACCGCGAGCCTACACACCGCCCAGGACACAGTGGCCCCCAGCGTTAGGTCGCGCGCTCGAGCGTGGCGTCGACCTCGGGCAGGGCATCGACCGCTGAGCGCTAAAGCTCGAGCCCGCGGCCCATCGTCAGCTCGAACTCCTGCAGCTGCCGTAGCTGCGCGAGGATGTGCGCGTGGCTCGGGCGGGCGAGCTCTGCCTCCATCCGCAACAGGTCGTTGAGCGACGCGACAGGCACGCGCAGGCCACCGCCGAGTGCCTCTCGCTGCGAACCCCGGCGCAGGTCATCCCACCCACCACGCGTGCCCGCCGGAAGCGGCACGACCCGAAGCAGACCGGCCTCCGTCGCGAACGACAACGACTCGTTCGCGGCGAGCGGCTCCAGATCGATCTCGCTGGCAGGCGCGCTCGCGGGTCGCGCGCCGAGCCGGCCGAGCGCCATCTCAAGCCGGTCGAAGTTCTCCCCCTTGCGCTGCGGGCAGATGTCGACTCCGTGCGCGATCTCATCCGAGCCCTGAAAGACGCGCGCGAGCGATCCGATCACGGTGTAGTTGACGCGCGCCTCCTCGAGCGCCGTCAGGATCACGCGCGGGTCGAACACATGCCCCTCAGCCACGAGAGACCTCGTCGTCGCGATCCGTGCGCTCGAGCATCCGGTCGAGCCGCTCCTGCGGCGTCAGGCGGTAGGTCGCCTGCAACGTCTCCACGTGCGGCCGCACGAACGCGACGAGATCCACCGCGATGTCGAACCCGCACGCGCGAACGACCTCGAGCAGCGTCTCGAAACTCGGATGCGAGACCTCCCGCTCCCAACGCGCGATCTGCGTGCGATCCCTCCCTGCAGCATCACCCAGCTCCTGCTGAGACAGCCCCGCCCGCAGACGCGCCTCGCGGATGATCGACGCGCTCGTCGCCATCAGAGATTTGCACCGAATCTATGAGACATGTATGTTTCTATAATCATGTTTGTCTCTCAGCATCTTATCCGACCCGAGATGAGCTATTCGCTGTTTGGGTCCGATAAGGCGCACGAGGGCGACAATAGTCGGCACAGACCGCTCACGCAACGTCTCCTGCGGCCAGCCGAGGGAACGAGCGCAATCGACGAAGCCCGTACGGCGCTCCATACCTTCGCGGCCACCGCCGGCACGCATCCGAAGCTCGGTATCGCTGGCGCTGCGAGCGGTTTCGACGAGGCCGGTAGCGCGGAGTGACCGTCGACCCGATCCTCACTCCGAACGAGGTCGCCGACCTTCTGCGTATGCGGAAGTCGTGGGTCTACAACGCCGCGCGCACCGGAGAACTGCCCCACCTGCGCCTTGGCCGCTCGGTGCGCTTCCGCCGGTCCGCAATCGACGCGTATCTGGCCGGCATCGAGTCCGGCGGCGAGTTGTCTGTCGCCCGGGCCGCCGCCAGGGTCAGGTTTGGCTGATGCGCCCAGGCGGCATAGCCGGTAGGTCTCGCGCGAACGCTCGTCCGATCAGCTCCGCCTCGCTCGAGCGGGTCGCGTAGTGGAGGTACTTCTGCGTTGTGGCGAGATCCTCGTGTCCCATCCACGCCATGATCTCCACGAGGCTCGCGCCCTCGCGAGCGACGGTAGTGCCGAACGTGTGGCGAAGCTCGTGGAACGTAACGCGCTGCACGGCCGCGCGTTTGCACGCCGTTGCGAAGCGCTCGCCACCGACGCGATGGCGGCTCACCGGCTGCCCTGTCTCCGGGTCGCCGAAGACAAGCCCGTCCGGCGCGAGGGTGGCGCAGCGGCGAGCGAGCACCCGCGCGACGGGTTCCGCCATCGGGACAGTGCGACGCTTCTTCCCCTTCGTAGGGCCGAAGACGCCGTCCTGCACCTGGCGCACGACGCGGATCACGCCGGCGGCGAAGTCGACCTGATCGCAGCCGAGGCCGAGCAGCTCGCCCTGCCGCATGCCGGTCATCGCCGCGACGAGGTATAGGTCGCGCTCCACCTCGCGGCCGAGTTCGTCTTCCTGAGGCCCGAGACGGACGAGCTGGTAGACGGATTCGACCTCGAGGAAGCGCAGATCTTCGCCGCCCTCGTAGGTGCCTATCGGCCGGATGGCTCCGGTGACTGGGCTCGACGTGAGCCATCCCTCGCGCATCGCATGGTTGCAGATGTGGGCCAGGTCGCCGCGGACGTTCCGCGCCGTCTTCGCCGATTTGCCGTCCGCGATGAGCTTCGCCATCAGCGCGTCGATGTCGGCGCGCGTGATCTGAGAGAGGTCTCGCTCATGAAAGAACGGCACAAGGTGGACGCGGACGTTGATCTCGAACGCTCGGATCGTCGCCGGACGGCGGCCGGCGATGCGCTGGCGCTCGCTGATGAGGTCGCCGAGGGTCTGCACGGTCAGCCGAATCGACTGCGGCGAAACCCGCGCGTCACCGGGACGGCCGGCACTCATGCGCTTCCGCAGCTCCTCGTTTGCCTCAGTCTTGGAGAGGCCGACCGGCGATCCCTTCGCGCGCACGGGGCCGAGGACGCGCTGCACCTGGCGGCCGTTGCCGTCACGCCAGACGCCGTACCAGCTGCGCTTGCCGGTCGCGTCCGTGCGCTCCCTCAGCGATCCGGTGCCGCGAGCTCGGGTCGGCTTCTCCGGCATTCCGCAACGCTACCTGTTCGGACGCGTTCGTTACAACGACGTGACGACGAGTCAAAGAAAAAAGAACAAGCCCCGGATCCCTTCGAGGCTCGCAATCGACCTATCCATCGTATATGCGGATGAGAGGACTTGAACCTCCACGACCTTACGGCCACACGGACCTGAACCGTGCGCGTCTACCAGTTCCGCCACATCCGCGGGGGAGCAAGAGCATAGCGCCCATGCGGGATCGCAGGACTCGGGGCTGTCGGTCATATGATCGACAGCCGGGCGGCGTGACCCATTCGGGACCCAAACCGCCTGTGTTCGGTACCGAGCACGGCCGTCAGCGGCGGGACCGGGAGAGGGCGCGAGCCGTTCCGCAGAGGGCGTACGAAGCGTATGCTTCACTCATGCGCTTCACAGACCCGTGGTGGGTTTGGTTGCTCCCCGTGGGATTCGCGGCACCCTGGATCACTGCGATCATTTGGTTTTGGCGCCAGCGGCCTCGCGATGGCGCAATTCCGTCTTCCATGGCGGACGCGGCACGGAAACGCCTGTGGACATCTTGAGCGTGCGCAGTCTTCGCGTCGGCCTTCGCTTCGCAGCCATCTAATTCAGTGCCCAATCCGCCGACGAGCAGGGGGCGGCATGGACGACGACGAGCGAGCCGTAACCGTGCAGCAGGTCATGCGCCTGCACCCCGCGGCGGCTCC
>JALYLC010000721.1 GCA_030774435.1 Actinomycetota bacterium | reverse complement strand
GGCTCCCGCCGCACAGCGGGAGCCCACGAGCGCCAGCCGGCAGCCGCGTACATTCCAAGTTGGACTCGTCTTCTGGCTACTAGCGCTCTCCGATGACTGGCACGCGATCGTCAATGACGGCATCGCGATCACCGCGCTCAGCGTCGCGAGCGGCTCGGAGGTCCTGCCTGAGCTAGCTCTCGAGTTTCCACCACGCGCCTGGGTTCGAACCTTGTTCCACAAGGGCCGCTTCCAGCGCTCGTGGCCGCGAGCCGCGCTCCAGGCGCGAAACCGGCGCGACGCGTTCGGCGTCACGCGGGCGCACACTCGCGTAGAACTTCGCCATGGCCGCGAGCGAGAGCACCACCATCGATGCCGGGGGGCGCGAGCTGCGCGTGAGCAGCTCCGACCGCGTGATCTTCCCGGCGACCGAACGCTCGGTCGCTGTGACCAAGCTCGACATCGTCGAGTACTACCTCGCCGTCGAGGACGGGATCATGCGCGCGCTCGCACGGCGGCCGACGACGCTCGAGCGCTGGCCGAAGGGCGTGCACCCGGGCATCGTCCTCTCGACCCGGGAGCAGGGCGGCGGGGACGCCTTCTTCCAGAAGCGCGTCCCGCGCGGAGCTCCCGACTACGTCGAGACGACGCGGATCACGTTCCCGTCGGGCCGGCATGCTGACGAGATACGCCCGACCGAGATCGCGGTCGTGGGCTGGGCGGCGCAGATGGGCACCATCACGTTCCATCCGTGGCCGGTGCGCGACGACGACGTCGACCACCCCGACGAGCTGCGCATCGACCTCGACCCCCAACCCGGCACGGACTTCGCCGACGCCGTGCGCGTCGCCGCGGAGGCGCGCGTGCTTCTGGAGGAGCTCGGCTACACCGGGTTCCCGAAGACGTCAGGCGGCCGCGGCATCCACATCTACGTGAGGATCGAGCCGCGCTGGACGTTCACGGACGTGCGCCACGCCGCGATCGCGTTCGGGCGCCAGCTCGAGCGACGCCTCCCCGGCGAGGTGACCACGAACTGGTGGAAGGAGCAGCGCGGCGAGCGCATCTTCGTCGACTACAACCAGAACGCCCGCGATCGCACGATCGCGTCCGCCTACAGCGTGCGGCCGAAGCCGGGTGCGCCGGTCTCGGCGCCCTTGACGTGGGACGAGCTCCCTCAGGTCGCACCAGAGGACTTCACCGTCGCGACGATGCCCGCGCGCTTCGCCGAGGTGGGCGATCGCCACGCGGCGATCGACGACGTCAGCCACTCGCTGCAGCCGCTGCTCGACATGTACGAGCGCGACGCCACCGAGGGCGTGGCCGACATGCCGTACCCACCCGACTATCCGAAGATGCCGGGCGAGCCGAAGCGCGTCCAGCCCTCGCGCGACCGCGATCGGCCCCGGGACTGAGGCCGTCCGGCCGCTCAGGGCGCTTGGGGCAGCTTCTTCGCGCCGCGCGGCGCCGCCGGTGCTGACGGCGGCGGCACGACCGGCCCGATGTCGCCGTCCGGCGCCTCATCCAGGTCGACGATCACCGGCGCGTGGTCGCTCGGCCCCTTGCCCTTCCGGGCCTGGCGGTCCACCCAGGCGGCCCGGACGCGGTCCGCGACCGGTGCGCTGGCGAGCACGAGGTCGATCCGCATCCCGCAGTCCTGGTGGAACATCCCGGCCCGGTAGTCCCAGTAGGTGAACACGCGCTCGTGGGGCCAGCGGTTGCGCACGACGTCGTGCAACCCGAGCTCCTCAAGCGCGGCCAGCGCCGCCCGCTCGGGGGGCGTGACGTGCGTCTGGCCGGCGTAGGCGTCGGGATCGAAGACGTCCTCATCGGTCGGCGCGATGTTCATGTCGCCGCAGAGGACCGTCGCCTCCGGCCCAGCCGCGAGCACTTCGCGCAGCGAGGCCAGCCAGGCGAGCTTGTAGCGATAGTGCTCCGACTCCGGGGTGCGGCCATTGGGAACGTAGACCGACACCACCCGGACGCCCGCACACGTCGCGGCTACCGCGCGCGCTTCCTGATGCGGGAATCCCGGGCCGCCCGGCAATCCCGCGACCACGTCGTCCAACCCGATGCGCGAGAGGATCGCCACGCCGTTCCACCTCGGCTCTCCGTGCGCCGCGAGGGCGTAGCCACGGTGCTCGAGCTCGGCGCCGAGAAGGTCTGCGAGCTTGTCGTCGGCGAGCTTGGTCTCCTGCAGGCAGACGACGTCCGGCTGCCGCTCATCCAGCCACGGCAGCAGCCGCGGTACCCTCTGCTTGATCGAGTTGACGTTCCACGTCGCGATGCGCACAGCGGCACGGTACCGCCCGCCGATGGCCTGAACTCCCGACAGGACTACGCGGCGAGTCGCTGCGCCGCGAGCGGCTGGATCTGCGCGTAGAGCGATTCGTAGGACTCCGCGACGTGCGACCAGCTGTAGCGCGCCTCGATCAGTGAGCGGCCGTTGCTCGACAGCCGGCGGCGCAGGGCATCGTCCTGCAGCACCCGAACCGTTGCATCGGCGAGATCCTGATCGGCGGCCACGATCGCGTCCAGACCCTCGGTCACCGCGATGCCGTCGACGCTCAGCGGCGTGGCGACGAGCGGACAGCCCATCGCCAGCGCTTCCAGCACCTTGTTCTTGATGCCCACGCCGACCCGCAGCGGGCTGACGAACGCCGTGGCGGAGGCGAGGTACGGCTGCACGTCCGGCACGCGCCCGGTGACGGTGATCGCATCGTTCGCAAGCGCCCGGAGCGCCGCCGGTGGGCCGTTTCCGACCAGCCACAGCTTCGCCTCGGGCACGCGCGCCTGCACGCGCGGGAAAATCTCCGCTGCGAGCTGGAGCGCTGCGTCGGCGTTGGGCGGGTACGCGAAGTTGCCCACGAAGAGCAGCGCGTTGTGCGCACGCTCGACGGAGTGCGCCTGGAAGGCAGCCAGGTCGACGCCATTCGGGATCACATCCACCCTGAGGCCGGGATTGCCGGCCAGCAGCGCGGCACGATCCACGTCCGAGAGCACGATCGTGCGCGCAAAGGGGTCGTACATCCAGCGCTCGTACGCGCGCGCGGTCAGCCAGCGCATCCGGCCCTTCAGCCTCGCGGCCGTCCCCGTCTCGGCCTCGAACAGCCGGCGCGCCCTCAGCCCGAAACTGTCGGCGGGGGTGATGACCGCCGGCGTGCCGCGCAGCGCATGGAAGAACTCGTAGATGCGCGTGCCGCCGAGCAACTGCGCGACGTCGTAGCTCCCGGCGTCGAGCCGCCGCTCGATGGCGCGCCACATCGCCGGCGACCAGGAGTCCTCGGCGCAGCGCGGCCACCGGCCGCCAGGACGGACCAGGCGGGCGACGAAGTTCAGCGTGCCGTGATGAGCCTCGTCGATCAGCTCCACGTGGCCGAAGAGGCCGGCGTAGTGCGGCTCGTCATCGCGATCCTCGGGGCTCTGCGTGAGGGCGAGAAGATCGATTGTGTGACCGCGCGCGGCGAGGGAGCGGCCGAGGTGGAAGACCATCAAGCGGTCACCGTGGAAGAGCGGGTAGGGCGGTGTGGCCGAGACGAGCAAGATCCTCATGTGCACTCACCCTAGTGGCCTCTATGCCCTCGACCGCAGGGCGGTGACGAACCCGCGCAACTCCTCGCGGTTGGCGAGGAGCAGCGTGCGCCCCGGCACCCCGTCGAGCCGCGAGATCGTGACGATGCTCGCGACGCCGTAGAACGTGTAGGCGCAGACCGAGGCGATCGCGCCTCCGACGGCCCCGTGCGCCGGGATCAGGAGCAGGTCAAGGCCCACCGTGATCACGACCTCGCCGCCCGCGAGCAGCGACGACAGGCCGGGCCGCCCGCGCCCCGAGAGCGCATTCTGGACGAGGCCCCCCGTCGACAGGAACCACATGCCCGGAACGAGGATGAGGAACGGCACGAGCGCGGAGTGAAATGCCGAGCCGTACCCGTAGATGATCATCACGGGTCCGGCGAGCAGGACGAGCACGACGCAGATCGCGACGAGCGTGCCGTTCAAGCGCATGGCCACGCCCGAGAGCGAGTCCTGGCGCGTTCCCGATGCGACCTGCGCGCGCAGCACGTAGCCGAGCGACTGCGGAAAGAGCAGCACGAGCTCGGCAACGACCTGCGCGACGGCATACGACCCTACCACCGCGAGCGGCGCGAAGGCCGAGAGCAGGAGCACGTCGAAGCGCGCGTTGAGGAAGTTCAGGAGCGCACCGACCTGGACGCGCGCGCCGTAGCGCAGCGAGGCCTTGTGCACCGTGCGCGAGAACGCGATGCCGTTGCGAGCGAGCAGCGGCATGCCACCCACGACTGGTACGAGAAACGCCGGCGCGGTCGCGATCAGCGCGCCGGCCACCCCCCAGCCGAGCCAGCCGACGATGGCGAGCGTCGCGACCGTGGTCGTCAGGCGCGCCGTCACGTTGAGGCGGTTGCGGAGCGTGAACGCGCCCTCGGCGGAGAGCAGGCTGGAGACGAGGTCGAAGAGGTAGTAGGTCGGAACCAGAACGCCTGCGAGAAGCCAGATGTGCTCGTCGTAGCGCGGGGCGACGTGGCGCTGAAGCTCGCCCATGAGCAGGAACGCGATCACCAGCGAGACGACGAGGAGCGCTCCGGCATGTGCGAGGCCGTTGCCCAGCACGAAGGGCTGCCGGCGCCGCCGCCGGCTCGCGTAATACGTCGCCGCCTCATGGGTGCCGACTCCGCCGAAGCCCGCCAGCACGGCAGTCGCAGTCAAGATGATCGCGAGCAGCCCGCGCCCATCCGCACCCAGGTAGCGCGCCATGATGATCGATCCGACGTACGCGATGCCGAGCACCACGACATTCGTCGTGAACACGCCAAGCGCCCGGCGCTGGAGGGTGGAAGTTGCGGTCGTGGAAGCCATGAGCGATGGCGGCCGTCGTTCGCCGCTCTCTCATCCTAGGCCGGTACTTCTGGCGCGCTCGTGTGTTTCGGGGCATCGCCGATGCCCGCGACGGCAGCACTCGAGCCTCGGCCATCTCTGGGCACCGTCGCGACTGTCGAGGGTTCGAACCCCTCCTTCTCCGCTCGCGGCGCCCGCGCCTCGATAAGGGCATCTTGTTCATGCCCTGACCGCATCTGCCGATGCCGAGTGGACAGAAGAGCAGGTCCATCTCGCTTTCAGGCGCCCCCCAAGAAGCCCGGGTCACCAGGGAACGGAACGCTCAGGGCAACTGCTCGCCAGATAAGCGAGGACGTTTTTCATGTTCGGCCCAATCCGTTCCAAGCGCAGCCGGCGTGCCGGCATCGCGCTGGTAGTGGGGCTTGCGTGCGTTGTGGCTTCGGTTGGCGCGCAGGCCTCCTCCGTCGGCCTCGGCACCGCCCAGTCCTTCGTCGTGCTCGCCGGTTCGACCGTCACCAATACCGGCCCGTCGGTGCTCAACGGCGACCTCGGGCTCGCTCCGGGGACGTCGATCGTCGGCTTCGGCCCGCCCGCCGTCGTCAACGGCGCGACGCATGCCGCCGACGGTGTCGCGGCGCAGGCGCAGGCCGACCTGACCACCGCCTACAACGCCGCCGCCTCCCAGCCCGCCACCGATCTCAGCGGCACCGATCTCGGCAACCGTAGCCTCAACCCCGGTGCCTACAGCTTCACGTCGTCCGCCCAGCTCACCGGGCCGCTGACGCTCAACGCGCAGGGGAACGCGAACGCGCAGTTCGTGTTCGAGATCGGCTCGACGCTGACGACGGCCTCGGCCAGCTCGGTGGTGCTCGTCAACGGCGCCAGCCCGTGCAACGTCTACTGGCAGATCGGCAGCTCGGCCACGCTCGGCACGACGACTGCGTTCCAGGGCAACCTGATGGCACTCTCGAGCATCACGCTGAACAACGGCGCCACCGTGATCGGGCGCGTGCTCGCTCGCAACGGCGCAGTCACGCTGATCAACAACGTGCTCGACAACTCCCGCTGCACCACCGGACCCGGATCGCCTTCCGGACCGGGCCCGGGAGCGGGCACGCCTGGCGCCGGCTCGCCCGGCGCCTCGTCCTCCACAGCCGCAGCGGCAGCGGCGCTGATCGCCGCGCAGGCGGCACAGGCGTCCAGCCTGACGTCGACGACCACGCGCAACGGCACGACGACACTGCAGCGCACGCCCCACGCGACCTGCACGTCCGGGTTCCGCGCCACGGTCCGCGGCAAGCTGATCAAGCGCGTCGTGTTCAGCCTCGACGGCAAGAAGATCCAGAGCCAGACCGAGGGTCCCTACGTCGTGTTCGTGCGGGCGCTCCCCGGCGCGCACGCCGTCAAGGCGCGTGTGACGTTCAAGGACGCGACCCGTGCCAAGACCCTGGCGCTCGGCTATCGCGCATGCGCCGACGCCATCCTGCGCCCGACCTCCGGTCCCGCGCAGTTCACAGGATGAGGCGAGCGGCCCTCACCGCGCTCGCCCTCGCGCTGATCGCGACCGCGACGTCCTCCGCGCTCGCGGCTCCGGCGCACTCGGCTCGCCCGACCGTTCCCGTGACCCAGCCGCTCGTGATCCTGCTCCAGGATCACGTCGCCCGCGCGTCGGCGAGCCAGCAGGCGCGCGTGATCGAGCCCGTCGCGGCCCTGCGGCCGCTGACGCAGGTGCGCACCGTGCTGCCCGTGATGGGCCTCGTCAGGGGCAAGGACGGGAACCGCTGGGTGCACGTCCGGCTCCCGGGCCGGCCGAGCGGCCACACGGGTTGGATCCTCGCCGACCAGACGATCCGGTCATCGACCGAGTGGCGCATCGTCGTGC
Organism: Actinomycetota bacterium; assembly: GCA_030774435.1. Classification (GTDB taxonomy): domain Bacteria; phylum Actinomycetota; class Thermoleophilia; order Gaiellales; family JALYLC01; genus JALYLC01. The sequence goes on along the minus strand of JALYLC010000721.1, from coordinate 5,578 downwards.
AGGTCTCGGCTCGCAGCGTGACCGTGTACCGCGACGGCCTCGTCGTGCGAACGTTCCGGGCGGTGGTCCCCAAGCCATCGACGCCCACTCCCTACGGCCAGTTCTTCGTCGAGGAGGGCCTGAAGATCTCCAAGCCGGGGGCCGGCGGCCCGTTCGCCCTGGCTATCAGCGCGCGCTCCGACATCTTCCAGGAGTTCGAGGGCGGTCCCGGCCAGATCGCGATCCACGGCACGGACGGTCTCTCGGATCCGCTCGGGAGCGCGGCCTCGCACGGCTGCATCCGGGTCAGCCCGAGCGCCATCACATGGCTTGCCAGACACATCGGCGGCGGCGTCCCGGTGACGGTCGAGCGCTAGAGCGAGCGTATCCTCTGCGGATGGAACGCGACCTCCGCGAGACGCCGCTCTACCAGGAGATCGAGACGGCGTACCGCCGTCTCGCCGAGCCCGGGTTCGGCCGGGTCACGCAGGCAACCGACGTGCGCGCCAGCCCCGACGGCAGCGCGGTGGCGTTTCGCGGCGGCCGCCTCGATGCCCTCGAGGGCCAGCCGTCCGGCCGCATCTGCCTGGCGGCGGCGGACGGCTCGGGCATGCGCCAGGTGACACACGGGCCGAACGACGACTCGGGGCCGCGCTGGTCGCCCGACGGAACGGTGCTCACGTTCCTCTCCGACCGCGCGACCGCGGGCAGCGCCCAGGTCTACGCGCTCGAGGCGGGCGTCCTGGGCGAGGCGCGCCCGCTCGCCGAGGCGCCCGGGATCGTCGAGCACCACGAGTGGTCGCCCGACGGCTCGCGAATCCTGCTGCTGGTCGCCGGCCACGGTGCCGAGCAGACCGACGCGCTCGGCTCGGGCACCCTCGGCGCGCAGGCTGAGCTGCCCGCTTGGGTTCCGCTCGTGGATTCGAGTGAAGGCGCGGGCGACCGGCGCCGCGCGCTCTACGTCCTCGACGTCGCCAGCGGGGAGATGGAAGCAGCCTCCCCCGCCGAGCTGAACGTCTGGGAGGCGGCCTGGTGCGGGAACCGCGCGGTGGTGGCGATCGTCTCCGAGGGCGCGGGCGAGGGCGCCTGGTACGGCTCCCAGCTCGCCCTGATCGATCCCGTCGCGCGCACTGCGCGCACACTCCGGCGCAGCGACGTGCAACTCGGCTGGGCCTGCGCATCGCCGGGCGGGACGCACGCCGCGGTGATCGAGGCCGTCTGCAGCGATCGCGTGATCGTCGCGGGCGAGTTGCTGCTGGTCGACCCGGCCTCCGGCGAGGCCCGGGCGATCGACACCCACGGCGTCGACGTCACGTGGGCGGTCTGGCGCGATGACGAGCGCCTCTTCGCGATCGGCGTCCGCGGGCTCGAGCCGGTGGCACTCGACGTCCGAGCGGCCGACGCGAGCGCGACCGAAATCTGGGTGGGAGCGGGCTCCTGCGGCGCGAGCCTCTACCCGTCCGGCTCGCCCATCGGGCCGGGCAGCGCCTTCGCTGTGGTCGTCGAGGCCTGGGATCGCGCTCCCTCCGTCGTCCGTATCGACGGCGAGAGCGCATTGACGCTGGCCGACCTCGCCCACGCCGGCACGGCGGCTCGCCGTGAGGTGATCGGCGATCGTCGCCGCGTCCGCTGGAGCGCGCCCGACGGTCTCGAGATCGAGGGCTTCCTGACACTGCCGCGCGGCGAGCCGCCGTTCCCGACGATCCTGGAGGTCCACGGCGGCCCGATCTGGTGCTTCCAGGACACCCCGCCGAGCGACGGCACCCTCGCGCTCGTCGAGCGCGGGTATGCGATCTTCGAGCCCAACTCGCGCGGCTCGACCGGCCGCGGGCGCGAGTTCGCCGCGCTCGTCGTCGGCGACATGGGCGGCGACGACGTCGGCGACATGCTCACGGGCCTCGACCAGCTCGTCGCCGACGGACTCGCCGACTCCGCCCGCATCGGCATCATGGGCGAGAGCTACGGCGGGTTCATGGCCTGCTGGCTGCCCACGCAGGACGCGCGCTTCAAGGCCGCGGTCGCGTTGTCGCCCGTCGCCAACTGGTACAGCGAGCGCTACGGCAGCAACCTCGGCGCGTGGGTCGGCGATTTCCTCGACGGCGAGCCGAGGCCGGAGGGCGGGCAGTACTACGACCGCAGCCCGGTGCTGTTCGCAGGCGCGGACCGCACGCCGACGCTGCTCACGGCGGGACTGCTCGACCGGGCGACCCCGCCCGACCAGGCCATCGAGTTCCACAACGCGCTGGTCGAGCACGGCGTTGCGAGCGACGTCGTCGTCTATCCCGGCGAGGGCCATGGCGTGCACTCGTTCCCCGCGCTGATCGACTGCACGACGCGCATCGTGGCGTGGTTCGAGCGCCACATGCCCGCTCGCGACTAGCCGCTCGCCATACGAACGTCTGTTCGGTATGCTGCCGGCATGGCGCCCGCCGACAGCTCGCTGCGCTGGTCGCTCGCCGGTACCGAGCAGCAGGGCTCGCTGCTGGACGACGAGGTCGATCCCACGCGCGAGTTGCGCGAGGTCGAGTACCTCCACGTCCGAGCACGGTCGATCATCAGCGAAGTGCCGCGAGCGTCGCGCATGCCATTCCGCTTCACGATCAACCCCTACCGGGGCTGTAGCCACGCCTGCACATACTGCTTCGCCCGCCCGACGCACGAGTACCTCGGGCTGAACGGCCTGGAGGATTTCGAGCGCCGCATCGTCGTCAAGATCAACGCGGTGCAGCGACTCGCAGCAGAGCTCGCGCGGCCGAGCTGGCGCGGCGAGCACATCGCCATGGGCACGAACACCGACCCCTACCAGCAGGCGGAGGGCCGCTACAAGCTGACGCGCGGCATCCTCGAGAAGCTCGCCGAGGCGAGCAATCCGTTCTCGGTGCTCACGAAGTCCACGATGATCCTGCGCGACATCGACGTGTTCGCGGGGGCTGCGGAGCACATCGACGTGAAGGCCAACCTCTCCATCGGCACGCTCGACGAGGCCGTCTGGCACATGAGCGAGCCGGGAACGCCCCCGCCGCTGCGTCGAGTCGAAGCGGTCGCGCGGCTGAACGAGGCGGGTGTGCCGTGCGGCGTGCTGATCGCGCCGATCCTGCCCGGGATCTCCGACGGCGACGAGCAACTCGCGGCGGTCGTGCGTGCCTGCGTCGAGGCGGGAGCCGTTTCGATCTCGAGCATCGGCCTCCATCTCCGTCCCGGCGTGCGGGAACTGTTCATGCCCTGGCTCGAGCGAGTGCGGCCCGACCTGGTGGAGCGCTACCGGACGCTCTACGCATCCCGCGGCGGCTACCTCGCCCGCGATGAGCAGGAACGCATCTCGGCGCGCGTTCGCGGACTCGTGCAGGAGTTCGGCGGCTGTGCGAGGAGCCCGCGGGAGTCCCGCCTCGCCGTCGTGGCAGAACCGCCCCGGCGCGCGCCGGAGCCACCGCACGAGCAGTTGCCGCTCGTCGGCTGAGGCGACCTGGTCCGGCCGCGTGGCTAGGGTGCGGCGGCATGCCGTTGCAGAATCGCGTGACGCCGCTCTCCGAGCTCGTGGCCCATCCGGCGCGCGGCCTGCTCTACGGCAATCGCGGCTGCCTGCACGACGACAGCGGGCGCATCCGGCGCATGTACGCGACGCGGCGATGGATCGCGTGCCAGCTCGAGTTTCGCGGCTGGCAGCGCGGGCCCAAGCTGCAGCCCGGGCTGTTCACGGAGCTCTTTTTCCTCGACGAGGCGACCGCGTTCGCCGCCGGGCACCGGCCGTGTGCGCTGTGCCGGCGCGCCGACTACGTCCGGCTGGGCGAGATCTGGCGCGGGCTCCATCCCGGCCACGTCGGAGCCGACGCGATCGACCTGCAGCTGCACGGCGAGCGGGTCGCCCCCGGCGCACGCGTGCAACTGCGCCACGAGGCGGCGCTCGACGGGCTCCCCGACGGCGCCTTCGTCGTGCATGAGAACGAGCCCTGGCTCGTGCTCGGCGGGCACCTGCTGCACTGGACGGCGGCGGGCTACGACGAGCGGCTCCCGCGACCGCGCCGGGTGGGGGCGACGGTCATCACTCCGCCGTCCCTGGTCGCCGTCTTGCGGGCGGGATGGGCTCCGATCGTTCCGCTCTTCCATCCCTCGATCGAGGCCCGACACGTTCGGGATCGGTAAGGATCGGCCGCCGGGGTTCAGGCGTCCGTAAACAATCGGGTCGCGACGCCAGTTCGCCAGCCTCGCGGTGGTACTCCTGGGACCGATGTTCAACCCTCGATCGACTGGGAGGTACACCGTGAGGCACAACTTCCACCGGCGCATCCGCCGCGCCACGGGCCTCGGCATCGTCGCGATGCTGGCGGTGCCCCTCGCCGCCCAGGCGGCCGACTACCGGGCTCAGTTCTCCGAGAGCTTCAACACCGGCCTGGCGGCAGCCCGTCCTGCCATGACGCTGAACGCGCTTGTCGACAACGGCAGCGGCGGCGTGCCCGTCGCCACGGGCGTCCTGCGCTTCAACGTCGACACGCGTCATCTGACGGCGCCGGCCTGGGCCTTCACGCTCGCGGCGCCCCCGGGGACGCAACTCGGCACGGTGACGAACAACCTCACCGGCACGAGCTCGCTGCGCGTGCTCTCCCACGGTACCGACCTCGCCGGCCAGTACGTGCGTGCCGGCATCGACGTGCCCGGCAGCATCGCCTCGATCATCGGCGACGACAATCTCGTCTTCGTGATCCGCAGAACGCCCTCGCATGCGCATCTGACCTACGTGCTCGACCTGCGGCCCGCCGTCGGCAAGCTGGTGGCGAGGGGCGCGGCTGCGACGCTTCAGATGATGACGCTCGCCGTGCGCAGCTCGATCATCTACGGCGGCAAGAGCCGCGGCATCATGCTCAATCCGACCAGCGTGACGGCGATCACCAACTCCGTCACCGTCCGCGCCTGCGCGGACGCCGCCTGCACAACGCTGCAGCCGACCAACGCCACCGCCGGCGCGACGGTGCACCTGCCGAAGACGGTCACGTTGGCCGCTCCGGTGACCGCGCTGTACGGCTACCGCTACTCCATCGGCGGCACCGGCCGCTCGGGCGACGTCGTCAATCTGCAGTCGCTCGCGAACACGAGCGTGCCGGCACGCGGCTCCACCATGGTGCGGCCCGACGGCACGTTCGTGATCCGTGCCACGCTGCGCTCGATCTTCTCCGACGACGGCGATCCCATCATGCCGGCGCGGGGACGCTACGCCGTGGCGTCGGTCGAGGGCGGCAACGCGATCGTGTACGGGATCGCCGCTCAGGACACGCACGTCGTGCTCTCGCAGCCCCGCTTCGTGCTACAGCGCAAGGCCGGGCGCAAGCTGCACTTCTCGGTGCGGATCCCGGGCGGCGACAGCCACGTGCGGGTGGCCATCAAGCTCGGAAGCCAGACGCTCGCGACCGGCTACTCCAGCTCGCGCGGCACCTTCGCGAAGACGATCGTCAAGCCCCACGCCACCGGCAACCTCCGCGTCGTGGCCTCGGTGCCCGGCGCCGACACCGCGATCTCGAAGGCCACGCCGCTCAGCCTGTAGCGCCGGGACCACCGCGCACGCGCGGGGCCGCCTCCACTCGGGCGGCGGCCCTTCTGCGTCCGGGAA
>JALYLC010000720.1 GCA_030774435.1 Actinomycetota bacterium | reverse complement strand
GCGCGGGCGTGCCCTCGTGCGAGCCGCAGGCAACGGCAACATGGCGCGCCGCCAGGTCGTAACGCTCGACGACCCCGTCGCGCACGGCGGGCAGGGCCTGCAGCGGCTTGGCGGCGCTGCGCAGGGTGCAGGGCCATTCGGGATCGCCCATGGAGCCGCGAACGGCGCCGCCCGCGTCGACGACGACCGCGTGCACGCGGTGGCGCGCCTCGACGACGCCCCCGCGCACCTCCTCGACGACGCCGGTTTCCAACGCCCGCGTACGATATCGGCATGCCTGAGCTACCCGAGCTCGAGGCGCTCGTCGAAGCGCTCGATCCACTTGTCGCGCGCGCGCCCGTGCGTGATGTGCCGGTCGCGCACTTCGCCGTGGTCAAGTCCGCGACCCCGCCGCTCGACTGGCTTGCGGGCCACGCGCTGACCGGCGCGGCGCGCCGCGGCAAGCATCTGCTCTTCCCGACCGACGAGGACCTCGTGCTCACGATTCACCTCATGACGGCGGGCAAGCTCGCCTACGTCGAGCCCGGCGTCAAGCGGCCGCCCGGCCCGGTGCTCGTCGTGCGCTTCGCCGACGACGGCGAGCTGGTCGTGAGCGAGCGCGTGACGCGCAAGTCGGTGCGCGTTCGACTGTTGCCCGCTGCGGTGCTCGACGAGGAGTTCGCGCGGCTCGGGCCCGAGCCCCTCGACCCGTCCTTCGACGACGCCGCGCTCGAGGCCGCGCTCGCGCACGGAGGCCAGCTGCACACACTGCTGCGCGACCAGCGCGCTCTCGTCGGCATCGGCCGCGCCTACGCCAACGAGATCCTGCACGCAGCGCAGCTGGCGCCGTTCGCGACGGCCGACCGGCTCACGCCGGAGGAGCGCGAGCGGCTGATGGTAGCGATCAAGACAACCCTGACCGACGGCATCGAGCGCTTTCGTCCGCGTGGGCCGCGCATGATCGCGAAGGGCAAGACGCCCGAGGTGTACGACATCCACGGACACGCAGCGGAGGCTTGCCCGCGCTGCGGAACGACGATGTTGAACGTCGACTTCGCCGACCACCAGGTCGTCTACTGCCCGTCCTGCCAGACCGGCGGCCAGATCTACGCCGACCGCCGCCGCTCGCGTCTGCTCAAGTAGCGAGCGGGAAGCGCACGCTCAGGCGGTCGCTGCCGAATTCGACCGAGGCGCCAAGTTGCTCGAGCACCCGCTTGCCGGCGTACGCGCGCAGATCGCGCTCGAACAGCTCGCGGTCGTTGCCCCCCACCGGCCCGAACGTGACGCTGTCTGCGCCGGCGATGCGCCAGACGCGCTCCGTGTCGCCCTGGGCCTCTGCGATCGGCGCGGCCAGCCAGGCCAGGGACGTGACGGCACGCCCTGCATCGGTCTCGACGAGTCCGGCCGACCCGTCGCGTTCGAGCGCATGGCCGCTGAGCTCGGCGGCCTGCAACGTGAGCTCGCCGAGGTCGACGGACTCGGGCCGCAGCCGCAGCGTGCCGCGCTCGGAATGCGCGACGGCCGAGAGCGCCTTGATCAGCTGCTCGAGCTCCTCGGTGGCCTCGATCACCTGCCGCAGGTACATGGCGTTGTCGCCCGTGACGCCGCCCATGCGCTCGATCGTGCGCGCGAAGCCGTACGCCGCGGCCAGCGGCGTCCGGAGGTCGTGACAGGCGTCGACGACGAGATTCGGAAGATCGCTGGGTTCTCCGCGCACGCCGGGCCAGGGTAATGGATGCGAGCGGGCCCTGTGCGCGCGTACGATCCGGAGCGTGAGTCGACCCGCCAGCGATGACGTCGTGCTGCGGCACGACGTACAGGCTTCCGCGCCGCGCGTGCACCTCTCGCTCACGCGTGCGGGAGTCACGGGCATCCAGAGCGTGATCCGCATCGCCCACGGCGGCAAGGAGCGTCTCTACGCCGCGAAGGTCGAGTGCACGGTCGACCTCGACCCGGCGCACAAGGGCGTGCACATGTCGCGCTTCCCCGAGCAGATCGGCGAGTCGATCGAGCGGCTCGTGATCGGCGAGTCGCTGCACATCGAGGAGCTCGCGAGCGCGATCGCACGCGAGATGGTGGGCCGCCAGGGCGCGCTGCGCTCTCAGGTGCGGATCGAGGCGATCCAATCGACGACTCGCACGGCGCCCCGCAGCGGGCTGCCGAGCCAGGAGATCTCGACGCTGATCGGCGTCGCGACCGCCAGCGAAGCGAGCACGCGGCGCGCGGTCGGCGTGCGCGTCCACGGCATCACTGCGTGCCCCTGCGCGCAGGGCCTGGTGCGCGACCACGCCGACGAGCGCCTGGCCGAGCTCGGCTACGGGGAGGAGGATCGCGAGCGCATCCTCGGCACCGTCCCGATCGCCACGCACAACCAGCGCGGCGAGGCAACGCTGCTGCTGGGCACGCGCGAGCACGTGCCGGCCGAGCGCCTCCTAGCGATCGCGGAGGGTTCCATGTCGGCGCCGATCCTGACGCTGCTCAAACGAGCCGACGAGTTGCACGTGGTCGAGCAGGCTCACGCCAACCCGCGCTTCGTGGAGGACGTCGTGCGCGAGATGGTGGCGGGCGTCGTGGAGGAGTTCCCCGGGCTCGAGGACGACGCCTTCGTGCAGGCACACCAGCGCAACTTCGAGACGATCCACGCCCACGACGTGATCGCCGAGCGCACGGGTCTGCTGGGCGAGCTGCGACGCGAGCTGGCGGGCGGCGACGGCGGCGCCCACGCCTCGCTCGACGACTGGTTGCGCAGCTAGCTCAGTCGGCGTTGAGGCGCTCGGCGAGCGCGACGACCGAATTCAGCACGTAGATGACCTCGGGGCCGACGAGGTG
>JALYLC010000719.1 GCA_030774435.1 Actinomycetota bacterium | reverse complement strand
GGGCCCCTCACGCGGACGGAGTTCGATCGAGTCGAGCTTCACCCCATGCTGACCGAGCAGATGCTGCGCCGCTCGCCGGCTCTGGCTGTGCTGAACCCGGTGGCGTCCGCGCACCACGAGAAATGCGACGGGTCCGGGTACCACAAGCGCGTGCAAGCCGACGCCGACGATCTCGGGGCGTGCGTCCTGGCGGCGACGGAGATCTACGTGGGGTTGACCACCGAGCGAGCAGACCGTCTGTCGTTCTCACCAGTGGACGCGGCCGCCGAGCTTCGCCAGCTCGAGTCGCAAGGCGTGCTCGAGCCTCGCGCGAGCCGTGCGGTGCTCGTGGCCGCGGGGCACGGCGAGCCTCCAGCGCCCCCGGGAAAACGGCAGCAACATCCCGGCGGGCTGACCCGACGCGAAGTCGATGTGCTTCGACTCGCGGCCAGAGGCCTCACGACGCGCCAGATCGCCGATCGGCTCTACATCTCTCCGAAGACCGCCGATCACCACATCCAGCACATCTACGGCAAGATCGGCACGTCGACGCGAGCCGCCGCCGCCCTGTGGGCCATGCAACATGCCGTCGTCCAGTAAGAAGCTCCACGGAATGAGCTTGTGTGGTCGGGGGCTCGAAGCGAGCGGGAGTGAAGCCCCTGGGCTCGCGCGGCTCTTTGCGCGGGCCCGGCACGCTCATTCCGTTAGAGCTTCTCAAGTGGTTGCAGGACCTGCGGCGGCTCGATGACGCTGGCTCAAGACGCGTACAAGGCAGCTCCCACCAACACCACGGCGACAAGGATCCCGAAGGCGCTCGCCATCAAGTTGGAGGCGTTCCATCCTCCGCGCGAACCCGTGAGCGCGCCGGCAGCGAGCATGATCAAGGCTGACAGGGCGAGCAGGACGTCGATACCCAGGGACATTGCGCCAACCTACCCCGCGAGTCCAAAAGCGTCTACCCCGCCTCACGGGAAACTCCGTGTGAGGCGTACTGGGTTCCACGGAGGCTCTGATGCGAGGATTCGGTCCTTGCTGAGAGGAGCCCGTGATGAGACGCCCGAAGAAGTACCCGGATGAGTTGATCGCGAGAGCTGTGCGGCTGGCGCTCGAGAGTGAGCGGCCGATCGCGCAGATCGCGGCTGATCTGGGGATTGCGTCGGAGACGCTGCGGCGTCGTGTGCGGCAGGCCGAGGCGGATCAGGGCATGCGGCCGGGGCAGCACGACGAGTGAGCGGGAGGAGATCCGGCAGCTGCGGCACGGCCGAGGTTGCACTCATCACTCAACTCGACGCTGCCGAGGCACGAACGGTACTGAGTCGGGTCGCAGATGCGCACCCAGCGGGCGCCGACTTCGATTGGACGCTCGACAACGGGACCTGACCCCGCGATGCTTGGACCATGGGTTGCAGGGGGCGGCCCGAGGTGAGATCATGCTCGGCGGTTGTTCGGTGAGGAACCTCCAAAGGAGGGACGATGCCCGATCGCTGGATGATTCGCGGTGTGGAGTATGGGAACTGCAACTGCGACTGGGGTTGCCCTTGCCAGTTCGGAGCGCCCTCGACGCATGGTCGCTGCGAAGCCATGGTTGCGGGCCATATCGAGGAAGGGAACTTTAACGATACGAGGCTCGACGGCCTCGACTGGGCGCTGCTCCTGCAGTGGCCGGGCGAAATCGCGCAGGGCAGCGGCACGGAGCAGCCGATCATCGACGAGCGGGCCGATCCGGCCCAGCGCGAGGCGTTGAGGAAGATTCTGCTTGGCGAATCGACCACTCCGGGTGCGACGCACTTCTTCGTCTACAACAGCACCATGTCGACGGTCCTGGACACGCTGTACGCGCCGATCGACATGTCGATAGACGTCGACGGCCGCACCGCCAGCGTGAAGATCGGAGATCTCGTGGACTCTGTCGGGGCGCCCATCATAAGCCCCTTCGATGGCAATCCGACGAGGTCCCGGATCAACCTTCCGGACGGGTTCGAGTACACCTATGCGGAAATGGGCAACGGCAACACGAAAGTACGAGCCGGGATCGAGCTCGATCTAAAGGACAGCTACGGTCAGTTCAACGAGCTTCACATAAACCAGGACGGCGTCATACGCTGACGAGCTCTCAGCGAGCCGCGGGCCCGGCAACGGCGCTGTCTTCGACACGATTGCGCCGCCTTGATCGATGGGCGATTCTCGCCGGCCTCGGTTGCCTCACGGCGGGCGCATGGATCTACCTCGTCGTTGAGGCCCGGCCAATGTCGATGGGAATGACCGACGGCTCCGTCGCGGGCGCGATGCAATCGATGGTCCGCGTTCGGACCTGGACAGCCACGGAGTTCGGACTGAGGCTGTTGATGTGGGCCGTGATGATGGTCGCCATGATGGTGCCCACGGCGGTCCCGATGACGCTCGTCTACGCCGCCGTCGCGCGGAAGGCGGCACGCATAGATAATCCCGTGGCGCCGACGTTTGTATTCGTCGCGGGATATCTCGCCATGTGGGGTCTTTTCAGCGTCGCGGCGACTGCTGCGCAGCGGAGTCTCGACCAATTGGCGCTGTTGTCACCAACGATGGCGTCCGCAAGTCCGGTGCTCGGCAGCTCTCTGCTCATTGCCGCGGGAGCGTACGAACTGTCGCCCTACAAACACGCCTGCCTCGCGCATTGTCGCGCGCCTGCACACTTCATTTCGCATCACTGGCGCGGCGGACTATCCGGCGCCTTTCGCATGGGCCTGGCACTCGGAGCCTACTGTGTCGGATGCTGCTGGATTCTTATGGGGCTGCTGTTCGTCGGCGGCGTGATGAACCTGTTATGGGTCGCGACCATCGCAGCATTCGTACTGCTAGAAAAGACCGTCCCGTTTGGTGAGACCGGGGCACGTGTGGCCGGCGCTGCGATGATCCTTATTGGCTTGGTGAGTCTGACGGGTGTGGTCGCGCTGGGCTGACTAGCCTGGATCGTGCAGTAGGTGGTTGCTCGACGCGGTTTGCGGAGCGGGGTACGTCCGCCTGAGCAGGGAGAATCGGTGTTGCTGACGCACCAAAACCCTGCCCAGGAGGAGCACCTTGCGGGTGAACGCTACAGCGCTTATCGGACGTGTGGAAGTGGTCGCCGATCGACTACCGCGCCGAGCGTGGGCGTCAGGGGCCCCGCGTAGTGGAGCCGTACGCGCTGCGAAGGACGCGAGCCGGAAACCTAATTCTCTACGTCATCAACGATCGCGGCGGACTCCGGTCGTACCGGCTCGACCGGATCGCGGGTGTCCGAGCAACGGATCAGCCGTTCGTGCCTCGCTTCCGCGTCGAGTTCTAGGTCCTGGCATGCCCGGCAGGCATCCGGCCTGCCGGGTGAGGAAGAATGGCTCACATGCCCGCGGAGCACGGCAAGGAGCAGCTGATCGCAGCCGAGGAGTCCCGGCTGCGGGAGTTGGAGCGCGAACGCGATGCGACCCTCGCGCGGATCGCCTCGTTACGCCTCCGGGGAGATGAGCCGTCGGCGGAGCTCTCGCCGACCGAGAAGGTGAGGATGTTCGGCGAGCTCTTCCGGGGTCGT
>JALYLC010000718.1 GCA_030774435.1 Actinomycetota bacterium | reverse complement strand
GTCGTAGCCGGCCGGGTCGGCCCGGTCGGCGCCCGCGAGCCACACCAGCGCGCGCACGGCGTCCGCCGCCGCCACCGGCTCCGCTGCGCGGCGCATCCAGGCCGGGCACGGGATCACGGGCAGGCGGTCGCCGAGCGCTCGCAGCAGTACGACCCAGGGCGATCCCGCGCCGATCACCGGCGCGCAGCGCACGACCGTGACACGCGCCGGGTCGCCGCCAGGCGACGCGATCGGCGCTCCCAGGCGCTCGACGCGGATCACGCGGCCGACGTTGCCGGCCAGCAGCGCGGCCTCCGTTGCCGCCACGCCGTCCGCGCCGGTCTCGCTCGAGCTGAGATCGAGCACGCAGGTGCAATCTGTGGTCGCGCGCGTAAGAGAACGCTCGTCGAGAGGGTCGGCCCAGTCGCGCTCGACACCGAGCATGCCGGCGATGGCGGCCTGACGGCGGTCGAGGGCGCGAACGCGCCAGCCCTCGGCAGCGAAGAGCGGGATCGCGAGCCGGCCGAGGAAGCGACTCGCGCCCAGGACCGCTACGAGCGGCGCCATCCGCGGCGCCCCCTGGGCGGCGCAGACGCGGTCGCAGGCGCATGCGGCAGCGCGATTCCGAACGAGTCCCAGCGCTCGTCGACCCGCGAGCGCACCTCGTCGCTCATGCGGGCGACCTCGGGCCACTCGCGCGGATAGCCCTCGCCGGGCCACGTCCTGGTCGCGTCGAGCCCGAGCTTGCCGCCCAGCGATTGCAGCGACGGAGCGTGGTCGAGCTGGTCGAGCGGCCCGCGCGCCTGCTCGACGTCGCGGCCCGGATCCACGTTGGCGCCGACCTGCCAGGCGACCTCGCCGTAGTCGTGAACGTCCACCCATTCGTCGACGACGACGACCATCTTCGTCAGGGAGAGCAGGCCGGTGCCCCAGACCGCGTGCATGACCTTGCGCGCGTGCCCCGGATAGGCCTTGCGGATCGAGACGATGCAACAGTTGTGGAAGGCTCCGGCGACCGGCAGGTCGTAGTCGACGAGCTCCGGCAGGGTGGTGCGCAGAGCGGGCAGGAACAGCCGCTCCGTGGCCTTGCCCAGCCAGGCGTCCTCGGCCGGGGGCGGGCCCACCAGGATGCTCGGGTAGATGGCGTCGCGGCGCATCGTCATGCACGTCAGACGCAGCACGGGGAACGGCTCGGCGGGCGTGTAGTAGCCGGTGTGGTCGCCGAAGGGGCCCTCGTCCGCGAGCTCGCCGCGCTCGCAGTAGCCCTCGAGCACGATCTCGGCCTGCGCCGGCACCTGCAGGTCGACCGTCTTGCACTGCACGACGTCGACCGCCTTGCCGCGCAGGAAGCCCGCGATCATCAGCTCGTCGACGTGCTTGGGCGCCGGGCAGGAGCCCGCGTAGGCCGTGATCGGGTCGCTGCCGATGGAGACCGCGACCTCCATGCGGCCCGCGCCCTCGCGCCAGTCGGCGGCCGCGTCCTTGTGGATCTGCCAGTGCAGCCCCGTCGACAGCGCATCGCGCTTCTGCAGCCGGTACATGCCGACGTTGCGCCCGCCCGTGCGCGGATCCTTCGTGAACACCGAGGGCAGCGTGATGAAAGCGCCGCCGTCGCCGGGCCAGCAGGTCGCGATCGGCAGCCGGTCGAGATCGGGCTGCTCGAGCAGGAGCTCCTGGCACGGGCCGCTCGAGACGGTCCTGGCACGCGAATCGGCGAGCGACTTGAGCTTGCCGAGCGCCCGCAGCTTGTCGCCGATTCCCTGCGGTGGCTGCATCTCGAGCACCGAGGAGACCTTGTCGCCCAGCTCGTCGAGCCGCTCGACGCCGAAGGCCAGGCACATGCGCCGCTCGCTGCCGAACTGGTTGATCAGCACCGGCAGCGACGAGCCGCGCACGTTGCGGAACAGCAGCGCGGGCCCGCCGGCCTTGACCACGCGGTCGGCGATCTCGCTGATCTCGAGGTACGGGTCGACTTCCGCCGTGACCTCGGTGAGCTCGCCCTCGCGCCCGAGCAGGTCGATCCACTCGCGCAGGTCGTCGCAGATCACGTGCGGGAGGCTAGATGAATAGGTCAGGCGGTGAGCCGCGCGTGCGCGAGTTGCGCCTCGACCACGTCGCGACCCGCGACGAGAGCTGCGACCGGCAGCGCGTCGCTCTCGAGCCGCAGCGCGCGGGCGGCCCGCGAAAGCCCGTCGTAGTCGATGATCCCGGCCAGGGCCAGGGCGGTCGCGGCCCAGAGGTCGTTGTCGTCGTCTCCGCGGGCGCGCACGGCGGCGGCCGTGCCGATCAGCGCTGCCAGCGCGTCGATCGCCGCCAGGTCGCCGATCGCGGCGATCCAGACGAGGCCCTGGGCGTAGAGGTGATCCCCGCACAGCAGGCGCTCGCCGTCGTCGCGCGGCGCGAACAGCCGCGGCTGCCCGTAGTGCAGCAGGTAACCCTCGTAAATCGCCTCCATGCCGGCCGCGCACGGCTCGCCGCAGAGCGGGCCCCAGACC
>JALYLC010000717.1 GCA_030774435.1 Actinomycetota bacterium | reverse complement strand
CCTTTCGCCCGGGGGGTTGCGCGCACCATGGTTTTGCCTAGTCGCGTGCGGCTGTCGAACGCGCTAGCTCGATGGGCCGCCATACCCCGTATCGGTTCGCCTCCAGGATGCGCTAAATCCCTCGTTTCCTCACGTGCGCATCCTCGGTTTCTAGGATCCATGCACATATCCGGGGGCCACCCCTGGCGAGTCGTACACTAAATGACCGTTTCGATGACTTCGTAAAGGCTGTCTCCACGTGCCGCATAGCCGCCAAGGAAGTCGCCGCGGTGATGACGGCGCGCGACCCACGGTTCGCGCTCGGAGCTCTCGACGGCCGCCTCGAACTCGACCTCGCGCGTGATGTCCTTGAACGTGAGATCGCCGATCACGCGGAAGTTCGGGCCGCCGAGCGGGATGATCTGCCTCGACTCGAAGCGCGCCTCCGGATAGCGCTCGACGTCGAAGAAATCGGGCCCGCGTAGGTGCTCGTCCCGCGTCGGCTCGTGCGTGTCGATGCTCGCCATCTCGTCTCCTTCCGTCCTCGGGGATACGCGCTTCGCATCTTTCAGGACGACGGCCGAGCGCAGATCCAAGGGCCCGGGGCGCTCTGATCAGGCGGCGCAATCCTCACCGAGGAGACCGTGTGTCATCGCGTGGCGAACGAGCTCGGCGCGAGTCTGCAAGCATAGTTTTTGCATGATGTGAGCGCGGTGGGTCTCGGCGGTGCGGACCGACAGGAAGAGCAGCTCGGAGATCTCCTGATTGGTGTGACCGAGGGCGAGCAGGCGCAACACGTCGCGCTCCCGCTTCGACAACGGGTCGTTCTGCGCTCTCTCGAGCGCGCTGGCGTCAGCGGCGATCATGCGCGCACCGAGCGTCGAGTGGACGTAGCGGCCACCGGCGGCGACCTCCCTGAGGGCCGCGACGACATCGGTGTCGGCGGCCTCCTTGAGCACGTATCCGGTGGCTCCGGCCGCGAAGGCCTCGCGAACGTAGCGGGGATCGTCCTGCATCGACAGGATGAGGACGCGCGTCTCCGGGCAGTCGATCAGCACCTCCGAGATGGCTTCGATGCCGCTCATGCCCGGCATGACGACGTCCATGAGGATGACGTCCGGTTGCTTGGCCCGCGCCTCGAAGATCGCGCCGCGCGCATCGGCGGCCTCGCCGACGACCTCGAAGCCGCGCTCGGATTCGAGCACGTGACGGAGCCCGCTCCTGACGACGGCGTGGTCATCGACGATCAGCACGCGGATGCTCATGCGATGGGCACCACGGCCACGAGGGTCGCTCCAGCACCGGGGCGCGCTTCGATCTTCAGCCTGCCGCCGATCAGGGCGAGTCGCTCGCGCATGCCGTCCAGTCCCGTCCCGTTGCCGGCTGCGGTGAGATCGAAGCCGCGTCCGTCGTCCTCGATCACCGCGGTGACGGCTCCCTCAGCCTGCCTCAGCACGATGCTGACGTTCCGCGCGTGCGCGTGCGTGGCGATGTTCGTCAAGGCCTCCTGCACGATGCGGTAGAGCGCCGTCTCGATCTCTTCGGGCAGGCGCTCCTTGCCGAGTTGCGATTCCAACTCGAGCTTCAGGCTGGTCTGATCCGCGAAGGTGTGGGCCAACCGCTCGAGCGCTGGGGCGAGCCCGAAGTCGTCGAGCGCCTTGGGCCGCAACTCGACGGCCAGGCGCCTGACGTCGTGCAGCGTGTCGACGACCTGCTCGCGGACCGTCTTGAGCGCTCGCGCCCGTGTTTCCGGATCGAGCGCGTCCTCGACGGCCTTCAGGCCGAGCAGGACCGAGATCAGTTCCTGACCGGTCTGATCGTGGAGTTCACGCGCCAGACGCCTGCGCTCGAGCTCCTGTGTCTCCACGACCTGCCGGAGCGCCTTGCCGGCAACTCGACGTGACTGATCGACCGCCGCGGCCGCGCGCGAGGCAACGGTCTCGGCCAGGCGCTGATCGTCCTGCGTGAAGCGCGGGTCACCCCCGGACTTGTCGTGGGCGACGATCACTCCGATCGCGCGATCGCGTGCGATCAGCGGCACGTAGAGGCCCGTGCGCGCCCCCATCGGCCGGCCGAGGCCATAGTCGACCTCGGGGTCATCCAGCAGGGAGTCGACGCGCTCGCTGCGCCGGCGTTCGAGGACGCGGCCACTCTTCGATCCGGCCCGTTCGAGCTGGAGCCCGAGAATCTCCTCGGCGCGCTCACCGTCGGCCGCTTCGATCGTGAGCGTGCCGTCGGTCCGCGGCAAGGCGATCGCGATCAGCCTCGCATCGATCAGCTCGCGGAGGCGCCGCGCCGTCAGATCCAGGAGGCGAGGCAATTCGATCTCGGTTGCGAGAGCATTGCCCACCTCGTTGAGTGCTTCGAGCTGATCCGACCAGCGCCGCGATTCCTCCAGCAGCCGCGCATTCTCGATCGCGACCGCCGCCTGGGCGGCCAGGAGGCCGACGACGTCCTCGTCCTCCATGTCGAAATCGCCGCCACTTCCCTTCTCCTTCAGGACGAGATTGCCGTATGCGACGCCGCGCAGCATCACCGAGACGACGATGCAGCTGCCGGCTGGATGGCCCGGGCGCTCGTGTTCGATCTGACCGACTTCGCCGTCGGTGCCGTAGGTGATGCGTTTGAGCCCGTGGCCGCCGCCGTCGATCACGGCCAGCGTGGCGGAGCGCGCCCCGGTCAGTGTCGCCGCCGATTCCACCAGACGACGAAGCAGGTCGTCGAGCGACAGCGCGGAGCTCAACGCGATGCCGGCACCGACGAGTGCCCGCAGCCGAGCGTCCTCAATGACGCGATTTTCCGCCATACCACGTGCATCGACCGAAAGTGCGGCGGCAAAGAGGGGCGTGTGCGTTGCGGGAAACTCCGTAGGCGCATTCCGTGTTCGCCCGCAGGCCCGGCGCGACAGGTCCCGATGGCAGGCGCACAACGGTGGATGAGTGTCTGAGCATGACGGGCAGGCTGGAGACGGATTCGCGTGCGATCGTCATTGGGTGCCGACAGGTCCTGCTGGTCGCAGGGAGCTTGCTCGCCATGCTCTGGCCTGCGAGTCTGGCTCGGGCAGCTGCGTGCAGGATTCCTGCTCCGCCCTGCAGCCGGGTGGTGTTCACGGGAAGCACGGAACCTCGGGCGCCCCTTCTCGGCTGTGTACGGAAGCTGCCGATCTGCACCGTGCGTAGCAAGCCCTGGAAGCCGCTCGGGACCAGCGGCGGGAGAGGCGCCAACGGAAGTCCCGGAGCACGCGGGGCGACGGGTGCGACCGGCAGCGCCGGGGGCCACGGGCCGCGCGGAGGTCCGGGTGACACTGGTGCAACCGGTGCGCAGGGACTCCAG
>JALYLC010000716.1 GCA_030774435.1 Actinomycetota bacterium | reverse complement strand
CGCCTATGGCGCCGACGACCTGTGCGGGCTCATGAACGTCACGCCCGAGTTCGCGTCCCCGCTCGGGAGTCGCCCCGTCGGGGTGCGCGCGCGCTCCGCGGTCGTCTCCTCGCTGGCCGACGCGATTCTCGTGTCCGGGGCGATGGCGGGGGCGGAGCCTGCGGTCGAGACGCTGCGCGAGGTCTTCGAGGCGGTCGCGGGAACTGCGCCCGTCCTGCTCAACACCGGCGCCAGGGCCGGCACCATCGCCGCCTCCGCGCCGTTCATCGGCGGCGTCATCGTCGGCAGCGACCTGAAGCGCGACGGCGACACCTGGAACCCGGTCGAGCGCGAGCGGGTGCGGCGCTTCCTGGACGCCGCCCGGAGCGCCTGAGCGACCGGTGCTGCTCGGCCTCGATCTCGGGACGACCGCGGTCAAGGCCGTCGTGCTCGACGCCGATCGCGGCCTGCTGGCGGCCGACTCGCTGCCGAACTCCCCATCCTCGCCACGGCCGGGCGCATCGGAGCAGGACGCCGCCGCGTGGCTGGACAACGCGCTGGCGCTGATCGGGCGCGTGTGCGCTGCCGCCGCGGTCGCGCCGTCGGCGATCACCGGCGTCGGCGTGGCGGGCTGCGTGCCGTGCGTCCTGCTGCTCGACGACCGCGACCGCCCGTTGCGCTCCGCGCTGCTCTATAACGACGCCCGCTCGCATGTGGAGATCGACGAGCTGAGCCACGCGCTTGAGGGAGCGCGGGTACTCGAACGCACAGGTGCGGGCGTCACGCAGCAGTCGGTCGGGCCCAAGCTGCGCTGGCTGCAGCGCCACGAGCCGGATGTGTGGGCGCGCACGCGGGGCGTCGCGGGGTCGTATGACTGGCTCGGCGGCCGCCTTGCGGAGGCCCGGTTCAGCGAGCGCAACTGGGCGCTCGAGAGCGGTCTCTACGACCTCGCCACCCGTGACTACGCGCCCGATCTGTGCGCCGCGGCCGGAGTGGGCAGTGACCTGTTCGGCGCCATCCGTGACCCCTCCGACGTGATCGGCGGCGTCAGCGCCGCGATCGCGGCGCGCACCGGCCTACGGGCCGGCATCCCGGTCGTGGCGGGGCTGGCCGACCACGTGTCCTCGGCGCTCGGTGCCGGGATCGCCCGCCACGGCGACCTGCTCGTCAAGCTGGGCGGATCGGTCGACGTTCTGGCTTGCAGCGACCGTCCGCTCCTGGACTCCCGTCTCTACCTCGACGCCCACCCCTCCCCCGGCCTCTGGTTGCCCAACGGGTGCATGGCGAGCGGCGGCTCGGGCGTGCGCTGGTTCCAGCGCGAGCTCGCCGCCGGTGAGACCCTGGCTGCCCTCGATGCGGAAGCCGCGGCGACACCTCCGGGTGCCGACGGGATCGTGATGCTGCCCTACCTCCTGGGTGAGAAGACCCCTCTCAACGACCCGCTCGCGCGCGGCGCGCTCGTGGGGCTGCAACTCGGCCACACCCGTGGCCATCTGTTCCGCGCGGTGCTCGAGAGCTTCGCCTACGGCGTGTGCCACCACCTCGAGGTGCTGGCCGAGCACGCTGTCCGGCCTACTCGGGCGCGCGTCACGAATGGCGGCGCCTCCTCGGCGCTCTGGAAGCAAATCGTCGCGGACGCGACCGGCCTCGTGCTCGAGCCCGTCATCGACCACCCGGGCTCGGCGCTCGGCGCGGCGTTTGCCGCCGGCATGGGGAGCGGTGCGTTCACCGATTGGAGCGACATCGGGCGCTTCGTCACCCTGGCCGAGCCGATCGTGCCTCGGGCTGCCGTGGCCGGCGTGTACGACGAGCGCTACCGCGCCTATCGCGCGCTCTACGAGGCTGTCAAGCCGGCAGCGTGAACGTGAAGCTGGCGCCGCCGCCCGGCGTGTCGGCGACCCGGATCGTGCCGCCGTGCAGCTCGACGATCGCTCTGGCGATCGCCAGACCGAGGCCGGTGCCGCCGGCGCCGCGGCTCTCGTCGCCGCGCCAGAAGCGCTCGAAGACGCGCTCGCCCGCGCCCGGCGGCAACCCGCTGCCCGTGTCGATGACGCTGACCTCCAGGCCGTCGCGGGCGGTGATGAGGACGCGGCCACCGGGAGGCGTGTGGCGAATGGCGTTGCCGACGAGATTCGAGAGCACGCGGCCGAGCTGGAGCGGGTCGAAGCGACCGCGCAGCCCCGCTGGGCACTCGCGCTCGAGGCTCACGTTCGCCGTGCGCGCGTCGGCCGCGTAGAGCGCGAGGCAGTCGTCGAGCAGCGGCTCGAGGTCGGCCTCCGCCACGTCCAGCGGCACCACGCCGGCGTCGAAGCGCGAGAGGTCGAGCAGATCGTCGACGAGCAGGGTCATGCGCTCGACCTGCAGCTGCAGCGACGCCAGGTGGAGGGCGGGATCTCCCACGCCGTCCTCGAGCGCCTCGGCGGCCGCGCGCAGGTTGGTGAGCGGCGTGCGCAGGTCGTGGCTGGCCGCGGCCACGAGCTCGCGCTGTGCTCGCAGGAGCCC
>JALYLC010000715.1 GCA_030774435.1 Actinomycetota bacterium | reverse complement strand
GGACATCGTCGGCCGCCTCGCCCCCGGGGCGGGCCTGCCTCCGCATCTGCACGTGCAGGTCGCTCCCGCGGGCCTGGCCGCTCCGCCGGGCCTCGCGCCGCAGGCCCTCGCAGAGGCGTGGCTCACTCTCTGCCCGCACCCTGGGCCTGTGCTCGGGCTCGCGCGGGCCGAGCGGCCGGAGTCCCATCTACTCGCCCGCCGCCGCGCCGTGATCCCGCAGGCCCAGCCGCTCTACTACGCCGCGCCGCCCGAGATCGTGCGCGGCCTGCGCCAGCATCTCTACGACGCACAGGCCCGCTCCTATCTCGATTGCGTCAACAACGTCGCCGTCGTCGGGCACAGCCACCCGCGCGTCACCGCGGCCGTCGTGCGGCAGATGCGCCTGCTCAACACGAACTCGCGTTTCCTCTACGAGAGCATGGCAGCCTTCGCCGAGCGACTCGTGGCGCTGCTGCCGGCCCCGCTCGAGCGGGTCTTCCTCGTCTCGACGGGCTCGGAGGCCAACGATCTCGCGTTGCGCCTGGCGCGCACAGCGACGGGCAGGCGCGATGTGCTCTGCATCCGCGATGCCTACCACGGCTGGACGAGCGCGACCTACGAGGTCTCGACGAGCTCCGTCGACAACCCGCTGGGTGCGCTCGCGCCATCCGAGGGCGTGCACCCCGTGCTCTCGCCCGACACCTACCGCGGCCCCTACGGAACGGACCACCCCGACGCCGGCGTGCGCTACGCCGGAGCGGTGGGCGAGGCGATCGACCGTCTCGCCGCGGAAGGCCGCGCGCCCGCGGCGTTCATCTGCGAGGCGCTCTACGGCAACGCCGGCGGCATCGTCCTGCCCGACGGCTACCTGGCCGCCGCCTACGCACACGTGCGCGCAGCGGGCGGCCTCTGCATCGCGGACGAGGTGCAGGTCGGCTACGGGCGTCTCGGAGCCCACTTCTGGGGCTTCGAGCAGCAAGGCGTGGTGCCCGATATCGTCACGAT
This sequence comes from Actinomycetota bacterium, assembly GCA_030774435.1. Taxonomy (GTDB): domain Bacteria; phylum Actinomycetota; class Thermoleophilia; order Gaiellales; family JALYLC01; genus JALYLC01. The sequence goes on along the minus strand of JALYLC010000715.1, from coordinate 2,574 downwards.
CGCGAAGGCGACGGGCAACGGGCACCCGGTCGCCGCGGTGATTACGACGACGGCGATCGCCGACGCGCTGCAGGGCCAGGGCGGCTTCTTCGCGTCCGTCGGGGGCGGCCCCGTCTCGTGCGCAGTCGGTCTTGCTGTGCTCGACGTCCTCGCCGAGGAGCGCCTGCAGGAGAACGCCCTGCGCGTCGGCGGAGGGCTCCACGCAGGGCTCGAGGAACTCGTCGGCCGGCATGCGATCGCCGGTGCCGCGCACGGCATGGGTCTCTACCTCGGGCTCGACCTCGTGCGCGACCGGGTGACCAAGGAACCCGCGCGCGAGGAGGCTTACGCGATCTGCGAGCGCCTGCGCGAGCTCGGTGCGATCGTCCAGCCGACCGGCGACGGCGAGAACGTGCTCAAGCTCAAGCCGCCGCTCGTGTTCGAGGCGCGCGACGCCGACTGGCTCCTGGAGACGCTCGACCGCGTGCTCGCGCGCGGCTGGTAGGCGCGCGGCATTTTGTAACCACATCTCAGAGCCGGTTTCAAGGCTGGCGTGGTGGTCGGGGGGCTCGAAGCGAGCGGGGGCGGCTCCCGGCTCGCCGATCCGGCTGGAGCCCTTTCAAGCCGGGAGCCGTACCCGCGAAGCCCCTGAGGTCGCTCGGATCTTTGAGCGGACTCAGGGTCGCCGGAGCTCTGGTTGTCGGGCGGGCACTTTCTCCGAAGCGCGGCTCCCGCCCGACAACCAGAGCGGAGGACGATTCGAGACCTCCGAACGCCCCGCCAGTTTTGTAACCGGTTCTCAGGCCTGCCATGCTGCCGACGTGCCGGCACGGGCCTCGGACGAGCTCTATGTGCGGCTTCCACCGGAGGAGGTGCGCGAGCACGTCCATCTCTGGTTGCTGGCGCCGGAGCGCGAGCTGCCCGAAGTCGTGATCACGACCCGTCACGGCCGCACGCTCGTGGAGCCGGGAGCGCTCGCCCGCCGCCTGGGCGGACGCGCGCAGGTCGTCCTGGTCGAGACGGGAGAGGCCACCTACGCGCTGCGCGACGCCCTCGGCGACGAGCTCGCCGTCTGGGGCGGGGCCGCCCGCGTCTACCACCCCGGCTTTTCACTCTCGGATCGCGCGTCGCTGCACCCGCGCGTGTACGCGTTCGAGGGGCGGGAGAGCGAGGCCGAGCGCGCGCTCCTGGCGGCACTCGGCGTCGAGAACGCGCGCAGCGACGACCGCTACGCGGTCGGCGACGATGTCGAGGGCGAGGTCGTCTCGCTCGACGCCCGCACGGCCACGCTCGCCCTGGCCGATGGGTGCGCGCGCGTCCGAGCCGGCGATCTGGCGCGTGGCTTCGTCCACTCGTGCCACGACATCCTGCGCATCGGCCAGCGAGTGCGCGCGCGGGTCCGTGAGCTCGCGCCCGACGGGACGCCCTGGCTCGACCTGCAGCCGTTCCAGGCCGACGAGATCGCGACGATCGCCGACCAGGCGGGTCCGGGCGACGTCGTGCGAGTCCGCGTGCGGAGGCGCAGCAACAACGGCTTCCAGGTCGAGTTGCTGCCTGGCGCCGACGCCTTTGTTCCGCTCCCGCACTGCCCGGCGCAGCTCGAGGCCGAGCGCGACGACGTGCTGGCCGCGCGCATCGTGCGGCTGGATGTCCCCGACAGGCGGATCGTCGTCTCGCTCGCCGACGCCCCGACCAGTGCCGACGGTGCGCGCCCGCTGCGGCTGTACCCCGGCGGCCCCGTCTTCCTGGCCGTCGACGACGATGCCGCGCAGCGCTCGGCCAGCGAGCTCGATCGCAGCGAAACGGAGCTGAGCGACGTGCGCGCGCGCCTCGAGCGGGCGCTCGTCGACGCGGACTGCGCGCGGGCCGAGCGCGACCGGCTGGCCGAGGAGTTGCGCGACGAGCGCCTGCGCGCCCGCGGGCTCGCGGCGGACCTCCGCAGCACGCACGAGGGCGCTGCGGACTTCGACCCACTGCTGCGCAGCGAGGCGCTCTGCGACCCCGGCGCGTTCGTGGCCTGGCTGGGCGTGGCACATGCGAAGTTGCACGGGCCGGAGGATCGCGCGCGCCATCCGCTGCGCCGCGTGGTCGTCGGCCCCGAGTTCCTGAGCTCGCTGCGTGAGCTCCAGGGCGTCTCCCTGCACCGCGTGCTCGACACGTGCGTGCATGTCGCGACCGGTCGCGCAGCCGAGATCCCCGGCCTGGAGTTGCACCCGCTGCGCGCGGGAGCGGGTGGCACCGAGCAGCGTCAGCGCGCCGACGGCGCGCGGGCCTGGCGCTGTGCATTGCAGGTGCACTCACCCTCGGCCCGCCGCCTGCACTTCTGGCGGCTCGAGGGCGACGCGGTCGAGCTCGACCGCGTCGGCACGCACGACGCAGATATTTAGAGCGCATTTCTCAATGATCGTGGTGTCTGGAGCGGCTGGATCGGCCTGCAGTCGATCGCCAGGGCGCGCCTGAGGTGGGGCGTGGGTTTGGGGCGTGGTGGGTGCGCCCTGGCAATTGACTTCCGTCCGACCCGGGCGCTCGCTCGCTGCGCGAGGCGGGCCCGGGGCGTCGCAGGCACGCCGGCCGGCTCTTGAATGGGTTCCAACC
>JALYLC010000714.1 GCA_030774435.1 Actinomycetota bacterium | reverse complement strand
GACCATGGGAGCGGCGCGGCCGGCCGCTCGCAGCGCCTTCGAGGGGGCGACCCGGTGCAGCCCGAGCAGCTGGCCCATGCGCATCATCCGGCCCGCGAGGCGCGTGCGCCGCGGCGTTCCGACCGCCAGCAGCAGCCCGCGCAGCTTGGGATCGCGAGCCAGGCCGACCGCGTCGCGGCCTTGCTCCAGCAGCGTGCCGTAGCGCACGCCGGCCGGGCAGACGGGCTCGCAGGCACGGCAGCCCAGGCAGAACGACAGCTCCTCGCGCACGTCGTCCTCGCCGAGTGTGCCTGCCTCCAGCGCGCGCATGAGGTTGATCCGCCCGCGCGGCGAGGACGCCTCGTTGCGCGTGTCCTGATAGGTCGGGCAGGCCGAGAGGCAGAACCCGCACGAGATGCAGGTGCGCAGCAGGTCGTCGGGGAAGAGCCCGCGGCCGGGCGCTGCGACCTCCGGCGCTGTCACGGCACCGCCTTGCCGGGATTGAGCAGCCCGAGCGGGTCGAACGCGCGCTTGATCCCGCGCAGCAGGTCGATGCCGACCGGGCCGACGCGCTTCTCCAGGTACTGCAGCTTGGTGACGCCGATGCCGTGCTCGCCGGTGATCGTGCCCCCGCGCGCCAGGGCGGCGTCGAAGATGCGCTCGAACGCGCGGTGGACGCGCGCCACCTGGTCGGGATCGCGCTCGTCGATGCAGCAGGTCGGGTGTAGGTTGCCGTCGCCGGCGTGGCCGAAGACGGCGATCAGCAGGCCCTCCTCCTCCGCGATGCGCTGCACGTCCCGCACCATCCCGGCGAGCTCGGAGCGCGGCACGGTCGCGTCCTCGAGGATCAGCGTCGGCGCGAGCCGCGCGAGGGCGGGAATCGCCCCGCGTCGCGCGGCCAGCAGCTTTCCCGCCGCATCCTCGTCGGCCGCCACCTCCACGCTGATCGCGCCCTCCTCGCGGCAGATCTCGGCCATCTTCGCCGTGTCGCGCTCCACCACCGACGATGCCCCGTCCTGCCCGAAGATCAACATCGCCCCCGCGTCGGCGGGCAGCCCGAGGCCGGCGCTCTCGTCGACGACGCGCATCGTCGCCTGATCGAGGAACTCGAGCGTGGCGGGCAGGATGCGGTTCTCGATGATGCGGCTGACCGAGCGCGCCGAGGCCTCGAGATCGCGAAAGTAGGCTGCGCCGGTCGCCTTGGCCTCGGGCGCCGGCAGCAACTTGAGGGTGATCTCGGTGAGCACCGCCAGGGTCCCCTCGGATCCCACCAGGAGCCGGACCAGGTCGTAGCCGGCCACGTCCTTGGTGAGCTTGCCGCCCACACGCAGGAAGCGGCCGCCCACGAGCACGGCCTCGAGGCCGATCACGTAGTCGCGCGTGATGCCGTACTTGAGGCCGCGCAGGCCGCCGGAGCACTCCATCACGTTGCCCCCGATCGTCGAGATGACCTGCGAGCCCGGATCGGGCGGGTAGAACAGGCCCTTGGCGGCGACGGCTTCCTGCAGAAGGGCGTTCTGCAGCCCGGGCTCGCAGGTCGCGGTGAGATTCTGCTCGTCGATCTCGATCAGCCGGCGCATGCGCGCGCAGGAGAGCACGACGCCGCCATGGAGCGGGACGGCGCCGCCCGAGAGGTTCGTGCCGGAGGCGCGCGGGGTGACCGGGAAGCGGTGCTCCTCGGCCAGGCGCAGCACCCCCGCGATCTCCTCGCGAGTGCCCGCCAGCACGACGGCCTCGGGCAGCGCGCGCTGCAGCGGCGTGGCGTCCGTCGAGTAGGCGACGAGGTCGTGCTCGCTCGTCAGCACGTGCTCGGTCCCGACGAGATCGCGCAGTGCGTCGAGGGGGAGCGACATCGAAGCGAGGGTACCATCGGGCGCTATGGCAGGCGGCTGGCGGGTCGAGGGCTACGGGCGCTCCGTGCGCGGAGCCGAGCTGCGCGTCCATCTGCCTGCGCGCCCAAGTCATCTCCTGGTGGCCGGGATGCACGGCGAGGAGCCCGAGACCGTGCAGCTGGCGCGCGGTGTCCTCGAGCGCGTCGACGCCGCGGCGGCGACCTGCGCGCTCGTGCTCTGCGCCAACCCCGACGGCGTCGCCGACGGCACCCGCCAGAACGCGCGCGGCGTCGATCTCAACCGCAACTTCCCCGCCACCACCTGGCGTCCGGGCACGACGCCGAGCTACCCCGCCGGCATCGACCCCGCCCAGCGCGTCCCAGCCAACCGCACGAACGTCTCCTCGACCGGCTCAACGCCGCTCTCGGAGCCCGAGAGCACCGCGCTCGCAGCGCTGATCGAGCGGCTGGGGCCAGCGCTCGTGCTCGACCTGCATGCGCCGCTCGAGCTGGTGCTGACGACGCCGCTCGTGCCCGAGGCCGTGGCCCGCGAGCTGGCCGAGGCGGCAGGCATGGAGGTCACCGACGACATCGGCTCACCGGTCCCCGGCGCGCTGCGGGACTGGCTCGGCGACAACGGCGTGCCCTGCCTCACCTACGAGGTCGAGCACGCCGGCCTGCCCGCGCTGTACGCGCGCCACCTGCCGGGGCTTGTCGCGTTCGTCAAGCGAACGCCCGCAACGTCGCGAGATTGATCGCGACCGTGTCCTCGATGCGCTCGGCGTAACCTCCGGCGAGCGTGACGCACACCGGCAGGCCGGCGCGCAGCAGGGAGGAGCGCACGAGCTGGTCGCGGCTCGCGAGGCCCGCGCGGGTGAGTGCCAGCCGGCCCAGGCGATCCCCCTCGAACGGATCGGCGCCGGCGAGGTAGAAGCACAACTCGGCGCGCGCACGCGCGACTGCTCGCGGCAGCAGGGAGGCGAGCGCGTCGAGATAGGCATCGTCGCGCGTCCCGTCCGGTAGATCGGCCTCGAGATCGCCGTCGACACGCCGGAACGGGTAGTTGCGGCGGCCGTTCAGCGAGAGCGTGAACGCCTCGTCGTCGCCCGCCAGGGCGGCGTGGGTGCCGTCGCCCTGGTGCACGTCGAGATCGGCCACGAGCACGCGGCGCAGGCGGCTTCGCGCCCGCAGCGAGCGCGTCGCGGCGACGACATCGTTGAAGACGCAGAAGCCGCGGCCCGAGCCGGGAAACGCATGGTGCGTGCCGCCGCCGAGGTTCGCGCCGGCGCCGTCTTCCAGAGCGGCATCTGCTGCCTCGATGGTCGCTCCGACCGAGCGCCGCGCGCGCTCCGCCAGCTCGGGCGACCAGGGCAACCCGAGCGCGCGCTCTTCGACGCGGGTCAGGGCGCCCTGCTCGACGCGATCGACCCAGTCGGCCGTGTGCGCCAGCAGCAGCTCCTCGCGCGTCGCCGCGCGCGCATCGCGCACGTCGAGGCGGGGCTCGTCCGCGGCACGCGCCCGCAACAAGGCGTACTTGCCGAGCGGGAAGCGGTGCCCATCGGGCAACGGGTACACAAAGCCGTCGTGCGCGTAGCAGCGCAGCGTCAGCTCAACCTGGAAGGCTCTCGCCGCCGTCGGCGACGAGCGCGTGACCGGTCATGTACGCGGCGTCGTCCGAGAGCAGGAAGCAGGCGAGCTTCGCCGCCTCCTCGGGCGTGCCGATGCGGCCCAGCGGCACCAGCCGCGGAACCTCCGTCAGGAAGCGCTCGCGGCCACCGAAGTTCTCCCACGCAGGAGCGTTGAACGGGGTGTCGATCCAGCCGGGACAGAGCGCGTTGACGCGGATTCCCTCCGAGCTGTAGTCGCGCGCAACCTGGCGCGCGAGCGCGAGCGCGGCGGCCTTCGTGACTGCGTACGGGGCCATCTGGGGCTCCGAGAGCAGCGCGGAATTCGAGGCGGTGATGCAGATCGCCCCGCCGCCCGAGGCGCGCAGATGCGGCACGGCGGCGCCGCACACGACGGCATGGGCGCGCACGTTGATCGCGAATGAGCGATCGAAGTCGGCAGGGCTCGCCTGCTCCACGGAGCCGGCGATCTGGACGCCGACGTTCGACCACACGTAGTCGAGGCCGCCGAGCGCCTTGGCTCCCGCCTCGACAAACTCCTGCAAGGCAGCGGCATCTGCGGCGTCGACGCAGAACGCCGAGGCGCCGAGCTCCGCCGCCAGGGCCTCGACTCCGGGGCCGTCGATGTCACCCAGGGCGAGCCGGTCGCCGCGCGCCGCGAGCACGCGCGCGCCGGCGTTTCCGATCCCATTGGCACAGCCGAGAATGAGCGTCCGCATCGCCATCCGAGGAGATTCTGACCGAGCTGCGAAAAAAGTGCTCAACTCGCGCGGCGCAGCGCCGATACAACCAGACGTGAGCGAGAATCCCATCACCCCAGCCGCACCCGCCGCGGGCGATGTGGTCGAGATCGTCGATCGACTCTCCGGCCATCGCGTGACCGCGGTTGTCGAGAGCGCGAACGACGGGCCCTACGTCCTGCGGTTCGATCGTCCCGTAACCGTGCCCGACGAGGCGCACGTCCGCTGGTTCGCCGGCGACACCGCCTGGCAGGCCATCTCGAAGATCGCGAGAATCGACGACACGAGCTCGAGCTGCGAGCTGGCGCCGTCGTCCGAATGGGAGCCTGCCCAGGTGCGCCGCTCGCTGCGCGCGCCGGTCGACAACTCGCCCATGCTCGTCAAGATCATCAGCTCGACGGTGCTCGCCAAGGGCCGCCGGGTGCACGCCGTCTGCCTCGACATCTCCGACAGCGGCTGCCGGGCCAGCTGGCCCGGTCGCACCCCGCTCGTCGGCGATGCGGTGGACGTCGCCTGGGAGGTTGGCGACTGGCAGGCCGAGGACGAGCCGGGCTGGGTCTCCGCACGAGTCGCGCGCATCGTCGCGCTGCCGTTCGGTGCCCGCCAGGTCGGCTTCACGTTCGAGATCGCCGATGCCAATCAGGCAGCGCGCGTGCGTGCGTGGCACCAGGCATGGCTGCACGAGCACCGCCAGCGACTGATCGACCAGCACGCCGCCTGAACCACGGCGCTAGAACCTCCGGGCCCCCTGGCGATCGACTGCAGGCCGATCCAGCCGCTCCAGACACCTACGATCATTTAGAAATGCGCTCTAAGCGCCGCAGCCGTCCGGTGCTGCGAAAGCGGCGAGTTCACGCGGGACTTCTCCCGCATCGTCGCCCCATCGCCAGGCTCAACACCGCTGCCAGCCCCACCGCGGGCTGACTTTCGCCGGCAAGCTGGGGCTTTCAGCCCAGCAATGCCTCGAAGCGCGCCTCGTCGTCGAACGGCCCGATCGCCGCGAAGCGCAGCTTCTCGGGCGCGAGCAGGTCCCTGGCGAGGCGCTCCACGTCGTCGACCGTGACCGCGTCGAGCCCTGCGAGCACCTCGGGGATCTCGCGGGGCTCTCCTTCGAGGATCGTGCTGCGCAGCCCGAAGGACGTGATCGAGCGGGGGTCCTCCAGCCCGAGCACGAGGCGGCCCTTGAGCATGTTGCGCGCCTTCTCGAGCTCGTCGGCAGGCACGCGCTCGTTGACGATGCGCCCGAGCTCGGCCACGATCGTCGTGACCGCCTCGTCGGCGCGCTTGAGGTCGACGCCGGCTTGCGAGAACAGCGACCCGGCCTCGACGTACTGGCCGTGCTGGGCGCCGATGTAGTACGCCAGTCCGCGCCGCTCGCGCACCTCGGTGAAGAGGCGCGACGACATGCCGCCGCCGAGCACGGCTGCGAGCACCGAGGCCGCGTAGCGGTCGGGGTGCAGCAGCGGCAGCCCGTCGCCACCGATGCGGATGTGGAACGAGTCCGACTCCTTGTGGTGGATACGCACGCGCGGATGGGGCGCGGGCTCCCACGGCTCGGGGTTGGCGCTCTCGGCGCCCGGCAGCGAGCCGAACAGCCCCTCGACGGAGCTCCGCGCGGAGTCCGTGACCGCACCGCCGAGGCCGATCACGGTGCGCGCAGGCACGTACCAGCGGCCGAGATGGCTCATGAACGTCTCGCGCGTGGCCGCTCGCACGGTCTCCGGCGTGCCGATGATGTCGCGGCCGAGGGGGGTGTCGCCGTAGCAGAGGCGGTCGTAGACACCGGGGAGATAGCTCGTCGGCGTGTCGAGGTACATGTTCATCTCCTCGACGATCACGCCCTTCTCGCGCTCGATCTCCTCGGGGTCGAAGAGCGAGTGCAGCAGCATGTCGCCGAGCACGTCGATCGCGACCGGGACGTGCTCCTTGGCGCACTTGACGTAGTAGCCCGTGTACTCCTTGCCGGTGAAGGCATTGAACTCGGCGCCGATCCCGTCGATCTCGGTGGCGATGTGGCGCGCGGTCGGGCGGCGCTCCGTGCCCTTGAAGAAGAGGTGCTCGGCGAAGTGCGAGATGCCGCCGGTGTCGGCGTTCTCGTAGCGCGAGCCGACCGCGTACATGACCATGACGCAGGTCGACTGCGCCTCGGTCTGTGCGGCGGTCAGCAGGCGGGTTCCGTTATCGAAATGCTGAAGTTCGAACACGTCCGCACGGTAGTGCACTACCGTGCCGAGCCGTGCGAGTTCTCGTCTGCCGCTGCACGATCGGCTACGCCGGGCGCCTGACCACGAGGCTGGCGTCGGGCGATCGCGTGGTGCTCTTCAAGGAGGACGGATCGGTCGCGGTGCACGCGCTGCGCGGCGCCAAGCCGATCAACTACATGGCCGGCCCGACGAGCGTGCGCGAGGAGGCCGAGGTCATCCGCATCTACCGGCCGTCGTCGGACGAGACGCTCACGATCGTCGTCGAGCAGGTGCACCACGACGAGCGCCACGCGCTCGTCGACGAGGCGCTGCTGGAGCGCGAGGGCCAGGAGCGCGAGTTGCACGAGCACCTGGCGCGCGCGCCCTACCTGATCGAGGCCGGGCTCGCCGTGGTCGAGCGGGAGCGCCTCACCGACGTCGGCCCCGTCGACCTCTGGTGCCGCGACGCGGACGGGCGCGTGGCGCTCGTCGAGGTCAAGCGCGTGCGGGCGATCGCCGCGGCAGTCGAGCAGGTCGTGCGCTACCGCGAGCAGGCCGAGCGCAACGCCGCGCTCGGCGAGATCCGCGCGCTCGTGGTGGCGCCCGACTTCGCGCCGCAGGCCAGGGTGCTGGCGGACGCCCGTGGCGTCGAGTGCATCGTGCTCGACGTTCCCCGGCTGCTGGCCGAAGCCGGGCCGGACGACCTCACGCTCTTCTCGTAGCGTCTGTACATATCGCGGTCTGACCCCGGTCTGTACAGCTGCCCGAAGCCAGCTCTCAGGCCGCGACGCGCAGGCCGGGGATCGCTGCGTGCACGGGCCCGCCGAACGCCTCGCGAGCCTGCCGCAGAGCCGCTGCCCGCTCGCGGATGTCGAGGTGCGTGAGCACGAGCGCCTTGCAGCCGGCCTCGCGGGCGATGCGGCCGGCCTCACCCGCGGGCAGATGGACGGCCGAGGCGGGCAGCGCCGTCGCCTCGCTGAGCAACAGATCGGCCCCCGCCGCGTGCTCGCCGAGCGCGGGTGTGAGGGCGGTGTCGCCCGTGTAGACGAGCGTTGCACCGCCGGCCTCGACGCGGATCGCGTGCGAGACGCCCGGATGGCTCAACTCGCGGAAGGTGAGACGCGCGTCGCCGATCTCCAGCGTGCCGGAGGGGTCGTACTCGCCGACCGTCAGGCCGCACGCGACCAGGTGGTCGCCGCCGTGGCCGCTCGCCTCGCACAGCGCCGTGAGCCGCGCCTCGCCGCCCGGCGGGGCGTGGAGCGCCGGGGCCTTCCACTCGCTCGCCAGGCCGAACACGTGCGCGAAGCCGAGCGGGATGAGATCGGCGACGTGGTCGAAGTGCAGGTGCGAGAGCACGATCGCGGCGATTGGCGCCGCGTCGCGCGCGAGCAGCGACGAGAGGACACCGGGGCCGCAATCGAGCAGGACGCGCGATCCACCCGCGGTGACGAGGTAGCCCGAACAGGGCTCGCCGGGATTGCCGCCGGCAGGAGCGCAGCCCAGTACGTGCAGCGCCGGGCGCTGAATCACTCGGCCTAGAGCCCCATCGCGTGATAGCCGGCGTCGACGTAGAGGATCGTGCCGGTCACGCTCGAGGCCATTGGCGAAAGCAGGTAGAGGCCCGCCTGGCCGACGTCGTCGGCGTCGATCCCGCGCTTGAGCGGCGCGCGCTCGGCGATCACCGCCTCCATCTCGCTGAATCCGGCGATGCCGCGGGCGGCGAGCGTGCGCACGGGGCCGGCGCTGATGGCATTGACGCGGATGTTCTTCGGGCCGAGATCGGCGGCGAGGTAGCGCATCGACGCGTCGAGCGCCGCCTTGGCGACGCCCATGACGTTGTAGCCGGGGATCGCGCGTTCGCCGCCGAGGTACGTCATCGTCACGATGGCGCCGCCGCCGCGCGCCTCCATCAGCGGCTCCGCGCGCTGGGTCATCGCCACCAGCGAGTACGCGCTGATGTCCATGGCGAGGCGCCAGTCGTCGCGCGCGGTGTCGGTAAAGCGCCCGGCGAGGTCGTGCGCGTGCGCGAACGCGATCGAGTGGGCCATCAGATCGAGGCCGCCCACGCGCTCGACGAGCTCGGCGAAGGCCTTGTCGATGCTCACGTCGCTCGAGACATCGCACTCGATGCAGACCTCGCAACCGACGGACCCGGCGAGTTCGCGAACGGTCGCCTCGATGCGCTCCCCCTGGTAGGTCAACACGAGCGTCGCACCCTGTTCGGCCAGCCGGCGGGCGATCGCCCAGGCCAGCGAGCGCTTGTTTGCGACGCCCGCAACGAGCGCGATCTTCCCGTCCAGCAGCCCCATGCGCGGAGGCTACCGGATCGATCACCCCATGCCACCAATCTCACATACGGCATCCTCTCCGCTGATTGAATGAGTTGATGCGACAGCCGCGGCCGCGGCCGGCAGGCCCCATCGCGGCGCTCCTGGCCGGCGCGGTCATGCTCGGCGCCGCCCATCCTGAACGCCTCGCCGAGGCGCACGTCGCGCTGCTCTCGGTGAGCGCGCAGCCCATGCCGAGGACCGGCGGAGTGCCGCAGGTGCTGCGTCACGACACGCGCACCCGCTGGCGCGTGAGCTATCTGGTCAGCGGCAAGACGAAGCGCGCCCTGGCGAGCTACGCGCGGATCACGCTGCAGCACGGCGCCACACGCTGGCGCTTCCGCTCGGCGCGCGTGACGCAGGTGGGAGCGACGACCTGGGAGTACGTGGCGGCCGTACCCCGCTGGTTTCCGAACGGCAGCGCCACGCTCACGGTCGAGGTGCACCTGACCGTGCGCGGGCAGGTCGAGGAGCTGAGCGTGCGCACCTATTCCATCCGCGTGCGGTAGGTCGTCGAGGTTCTCACCGCTTCTTCGGCTGATCGGCGAAGACTGAGCGCACTCTCAGGACGCGCTCACCCGCCTCTTAGGCCGCCTGCGGATACTCGCTGGAAATGGCGATCCAGACCGCAGCCCTCGAGAGTGCTCCCCGCCTTGCGACGCATGGTGCGAGGCCGAGCCCGGCCGTCCCGCCTGCGGTCGAGATCGTCGTGCCGGTCTACAACGAGGTCGCCGCGCTCGCCGCGAACATCGGGCGGCTGCGCGGCTACCTGGCGGAGGTTTTCCCGTTCACGTTCCGGGTCACGGTCGCCGACAACGGGAGCACCGACGGCACCTGGGAGGTCGCGCTCGCGCTGGCGGCCGAGCTCGCCGAGGTGCGGGCGGTGCGGCTCGAGGAGAAGGGCCGCGGGCGGGCTCTGCACGCCGTGTGGTCGGAGAGCGACGCGCAGGTGCTGGCGTACATGGACGCCGACCTCTCCACCGACCTCTCGGCGCTCCTCCCGCTCGTCGCGCCGCTGCTCTCGGGCCACAGCGATCTCGCGATCGGCACCAGGCTGTCGCGCGGAGCGCGCGTCGTGCGCGGCCCCCAGCGCGAGCTCATCTCCCGCTGCTACAACGCGCTGCTCCACGTCGTCCTGAGGGCGCGCTTCTCGGATGCGCAGTGCGGGTTCAAGGCGATCCGCGCCGACTGCGCACGCGAGTTGCTGCCACTCGTCCACGACCGGGCCTGGTTCTTCGACACTGAGCTGCTGGTGCTCGCGGAGCGGGCCGGCCTGCGCATCCACGAGGTTCCCGTCGACTGGGTCGACGATCCGGACTCGCGCGTCGACATCGTCGCCACCGCACTCGCCGATCTGCGGGGCGTCCTGCGGCTCACGCGCGATCTCCGCTCGAACCGGCGCGCGCTCGCGCTGCTGTCGACGCGTCGCGACGGCGTACCCGGCTTCGGCGGCCAGGTGCTGCGGTTCGCCGCCATCGGCGTCGTCTCCACGCTCGCGTACAGCGTCCTCTACATCGCCTTCCGGAGCGTCCTCGCGGCGCTGCCCGCGAATGCGCTCGCCCTGCTCGTGACTGCCGTCGGGAACACCGCGGCCAACCGGCGCGTGACGTTCGCGATCCGCGGAGCGGGCGGCCGGATGCGCCACCAGGTTCAGGGCCTTGTCGTCTTCGGGCTGGCCCTGGCGGTCACATCGCTCGCGCTCGTGGCGCTGCACGCGCTGGCCGCCGCCCCCTCGCGGGCCGTCGAGCTGGCCGCGCTCGTGGCGGCGAACCTCGTGGCCACGATCCTGCGCTTCATCCTCTTCCGCTCGTGGGTCTTCAGGACGCGCCGAGCGGCACCCGACCACGACGCGCCCGAGGCGCACTGGAGCACGCCATGAGCGCCACGACCCGAGATGCGATCGGCACCGCTGACGTGACACTCGCGCAGCGCACGCGCCTGCGGAGCCTCGTTCGCGGCCACACAGCCGATCCTGCCTGGGTGCGCCCCGCGCTGCTCTCGCTGCTCGGCGCGACGGCGCTCCTGTACCTTGTCGACCTGGCGGCGAGCGGCTGGGGGAACGCCTTCTACTCGGCGGCCGTGCAGGCCGGCACGAAGAGCTGGAAGGCCTTCTTCTTCGGCTCGTTCGACTCCTCGAACTTCATCACCGTCGACAAATCGCCCGCGGCGCTCTGGCCGATGGAGATCTCGGCGCGCATCTTCGGCGTCGACTCCTGGAGCATCCTGGCCCCGCAGGCGCTCGAGGGCGTCGCCTCCGTCGGACTGCTCTATCTCGCGATCCGGCGGCGCTTCTCGCCCGCCGCGGGAATGCTCGCCGGGGCGGTGCTGGCGCTGACGCCGGTGGCAGCGCTGATGTTCCGGTTCAACAATCCCGATGCGCTGCTGACGCTGCTGCTGATCGCCTCGGCCTATGCGCTGACGCGCGCGCTCGAGCACGCGAGCTGGCGCTGGCTGGTGCTCGTAGGCGCCCTGATCGGCTTCGGGTTCCTGGCCAAGATGCTGCAGGCGTTCCTGGTCGTGCCCGGCTTCGCGCTGATCTACCTCGTCGTCGCGCCCACGACGATCTGGCGACGGGTTGCGCACGTCCTCGCAGGCGCCGTCGCCATGGTCGTCTCCGCCGGCTGGTGGGTGGCGATCGTCGCGCTCTGGCCCGCGTCGAGCCGCCCCTACATCGGCGGCTCGCAGGACAACAGCATCCTCAACCTGATCTTCGGCTACAACGGCTTCGGGCGGCTCACGGGCAACGAGAGCGGCAGCGTCGTCGGCGGCCGCGTCGGTGGCGGTGGCGGGAACATGTGGGGCCCGACCGGTATCACGAGGCTGTTCGGGTCGGAGATGGGGACGCAGATCTCGTGGCTCCTCCCGGCGGCGCTGCTGTTCTGCGGCGTGCTGGTGTGGGCCACGCGCCGTGGCGGGCGCAGCGACGGGCAGCGGGCCGCGGTGCTGATCTGGGGCTCGTGGCTGCTCGTCACGGGTCTGGTGTTCAGCTTCGCCAAGGGCATCGTCCACCCGTATTACACCGTCGCGCTCGCGCCGGCGATCGGGGCGCTCGTCGGGATCGGCGTCGCCTGGGCGTGGCAGAACCGCGCGTCGGAGCTCGCGCGACTGTCGCTTGGCGCGGCGCTCGGGACGACGGTCGTGTGGGCCTGGTACCTGCTGGACCGCACCCCGACCTGGCTGCCGTGGCTGCGCGCGACCGTGCTCATCGGCGGGCTCGCTGTCGCCGCGATCGTGGCGCTCGGCCCCGTCGTGTGTCGCGGCAACCGCCTCGCCGGCCGCGTCGTGCTGGCGCTTGCGATCACTGCCACGCTCGCCGCGCCGTCGGCCTACGCGATCGAGACCGCCTCGTCCGCGCACAGCGGCGCGCTGCCGTCGGCCGGCCCGAGCGGATCCGTCGGCCTGCGCGGGCCCGGTGGCGGG
>JALYLC010000713.1 GCA_030774435.1 Actinomycetota bacterium | reverse complement strand
CTCCGACGGTCTCGCCTCCGACGCCCGCCGGCTCGCGGAGGCGAGCGGCGTGCGGATCGTGCTCGACGCGGCGGCGCTGCCTATCGCGCCGGGCGTCCGCGAGGTCGCCGCGGCGATGGGCGCCGATCCCGTCGAGCTCGCCGCGACGGGCGGCGAGGACTACGAGCTGTGCGCGTGCGTGCCGCGCGGGCGGCGTGAAGCGGCCGCAGGGCTCACGTGGATCGGCGAGGTCGCGGAAGGACCGCCGGACGTGACGTGGAGAGGAGCCGCGCTGGGCGCTGAGCGCTGGCGCGGCTGGGAGCACGGCGGGGGCTGACCCGCACCGCGCGACGCTTCAGAACGTCCGCTTGCGGTCGGTCGGCGCGACGCCGCCGGCCGTGAGGCGCTCGAGGATCGCGTCCGCGACAAGGCGCGGGTCCACGTCGTAGCCGCTCTTCTTCAGGCGCGTTCGCATTCTTTCCACTTCCATCTTCCGGGATTGGGCCTGCTCGGGGTCCGGGCAGGCAATGACTCGGGCACCTCGCCCGAATCGTCCCGCCGCCTTGAGAAGGAGCTCCGTGAGCTCGTCGTCGTGCTTGGAGTATCGGAGTCCGGTTGTCATCGCATGAGCTATATCGACGCCAGTCGTACGCCCGTTCATGGGGTCTTCGCCCGATCCTCGCCGCGGCGGGTCAGGCAATCCGATCGCCCTTCGGCTTCGTGTCGAGGAGGCGGGCGAAGACGACGATCCGCTTGGCGGCCGAGTAGAGCGGGTGGCAGGCCGACAGGATCAGGCGGTCATAGCTCGTGCTGCGCGTGACCCAGACGGCCGTGGGCGCCACGATCCGCCGCCGCTCGACCGAGTAGACGAAGGTCCCGTAGGGCATCCGCAGCTCGATCCGGTCGCCCCGGCCGAGCTGGTCGAGGCGGCGGAACGGCGCGCCGTAGGTGGTCCGGTGCCCGGCGATCGCCACGGTGCCGTGCGTGCCCGGCAGCGGCGTCCCCGGGTAGTGGCCGGGGCCCATGCGCAGGCTCGAGGTGTCCGTGCCCTCGACCAGAACCGAGGACACCCCGATCGAGGGCACGCGGATGCGCCCGAGCGGGTCGCCGTCGTCCGTGCGCCGGTTGAGCGCGCGCGACGTATAGGCGAGCCGGCGATCGAGCGTCCCGAGCCGCGACAGCACGCGGCGGTCGACCGCGGTCGGCTCCGTGCCCTCGAGCGTTGCGAGCTTGTCGTCGAGCTTCCCCTGCTGGAGGCGCGAGTACAGCGCCGACACCGGCTCCTGCCACACGAGCGTCGCCACCGCGTCGGCCAGCAGCAGCCCGCCGACGACGACGAGGACGAGCGACAACGGACGCAAGAGTGAGCGCACCCTCGGGATTAAACCGCCCGCACGAAAGCGGGCTTTACCGGGGGCGTCAGCGTCTCAACGCCGATTCGGTTCCGCCCAGCGACCCCGGCCCGGCGTAGCCCAGCGGCCCGCGGGTGCGGATCGGCTCGGGCTCGTCCGCCTTGACGACGCGGCGGCGCGTGCGCACCACGGCGACCACGCCGCAGAAGCAGCCGGCGAGCACCGAGAGCACGAGCGCGGCGAGCGGTGAGATGTGCCCGCCCGCGGTGATCAGGAACGCGAGCCAGGCGAGGTCGAGCGGCCCGAGGTCGAGCGCGAGCGCGTACTGGACCGCCATCAGCGCCGGCAGCACGAGCCCCACGAGCACGAGGCCGGCCCGCGCGCGGCTCGAGGTGGCCGTGCCGGGCGCGGTCGCGAACAGCCACCCGTGCGCCGCCGGCACGAGCACCGCGGCCGCGAGCGGGTTGAACACCCACACGACCGCGGCGAGAACGTTGATCGCGACCCCGAGCGCCGCTGCGGCGCCACCGGCCGAGACCGTCGCGGGCAGCCGCAGGCTCCGCACGAGCACGCGCCGCGGGCCGACCCACGCGAGCGCCAGGACGACCGGGGCCGAGACCAGCGCCGCGATCCGCCAGCCCTCGAGCGGCAGCGTCTCGGGCAGCACCGGGCCGAGCGGCGCATCGACGGCGCCCGTGAGCCCGAGCAGCCGGATCCACAGCCAGGCGAGCAGGAACGGCAGCGTCGCGGCGCCGACCCAGGCGATCCAGCGCGCCACGGGCAGCCGGCGGCGGCGAGCGCCGAAGAACGCGTCGATCGCCGCGAGCAGCGGCGGCAGCAGCAGCGTCCCGACGAGCAGCCGGATCGCCCAGTCGGGCAGCAGGCGCCGCACCGTGATGATGCCGCCGCCCTCGTTGGCGAAGGGACCGCCGTCATCGCTGCGCGAGACGCGCGCGTCGAGCGCCATGACGGCGCGCAGCGCGGCGCGGCCGAGCGCGTCGAGCCGGTTCTCCGACACCGCGGCGCGCGGGCCCGGGC
>JALYLC010000712.1 GCA_030774435.1 Actinomycetota bacterium | reverse complement strand
GTGCTCGGCCGCGACGACATCGGCTCGCTCGAGCCGGGCAAGCGCGCCGACATCGCCGTCTGGCGCACGGACGGCCTCGAGCTGGCGGGGGCCGCGGACCCCGTCGCCGGTCTCGTGCTCTCGGGCCCCCACCGGGTCGAGCGGCTCTACGTCGGCGGCGTTCCCGTCGTGCGCGACGGGCACCTGGTGCGCGCCGACGAGGAGGAGATCGCGCGCGAGCAGCGCGCTCAGGCGAGGCGCTTCTGAGTCTGAACTCGGCAAGCCTTGCCGAACACGACGTGTGACGGCTACGTGCCGGCGACGCTCGACACGTAGTCGGCGACCTGCTCGATCTGCGCCTTCGACAGCCTGTTGCCGAACGGCGGCATGACGCCCTGGCCGTTCGTGACGCGGTTGAACACGAGCGCCCGCGAGGGCTTGGCGGCGTCGAGGTTTGGGCCGATCGTGGCGTTCGCATTCGCGTCGGCAAGGGTGTGGCAGTTGACACACCCGGCCGTCAGGAAGACCCGCTTCCCCGCCGCGACGCTGGTGCTGCTCGCAGGCGCCGACGACTCATCCGCCGGGGACAGCCAGATCGCCATCGCGCCGACGGCCGCCGCCGCCACCACCACCATCGACCACTTCGTGCGACCTGCGTGGCGCAGGTTGAAGAAGTGGCGCACGTAGGCCCCGAGTGCCACGAACGCGCACAGCACGAGCCACGCGTGGTCGTGGCCGTAGACGAACGGGAAATGGTTGCTGAGCATCGCCAGCACCACCGGCAGCGTCAGGTAGTTGTTGTGGACCGAGCGCAGCTTGCCCTTGACCCCCGGCGCGGGATCGGGCTCGCGGCCCGCGCGCTTGGCGCGGACGAGCTCCCAGTGGCCCGGGATGATCACGAAGAAGACGTTGCCGACCATCATCGTCCCGATCATCGAGCCCACCTCGATGAACATCGCGCGCGGCGCGAACAGGCGGCCGGCGACGTAGGCCGAGAGCGCGATGAAGCCGAAGAGCGCCAGCGCGAGCAGCCTCGGCCAGCGGCCGAGCATGCGGCAGAGCACGTCGTAGACGAGCCAGGCGGCGAGCAGCAGGCCGGCGGAGATCGCGATCGCCTCCGGCACGGTCAGATCGGCGACGCTGCGGTCGATCAGGTACGCGCGGGCGTTCGAGAAGTAGACGATGCACAGCAGCGCGAAGCCCGAGAGCCACGTCGTGTAGGCCTCCCACTTGAACCAGGCCAGCCGCTCGGGCAGCACGCGCGGGGCGACCCGATACTTCTGAACGTGGTAGAAGCCTCCGCCGTGGACCTCCCACGACTCGCCCAACACGCCGGCCTCGGCATCCTCTGCGCGCGCGGGCGCCTCGAGGTGGTTGTCGAGCAGGATGAAGTAGAACGAGGCGCCGATCCAGGCGATGCCGGCCACGACGTGCAGCCAGCGCACGAGCAAGTCCGCCCACTCGCGCACGTAGGTGGAGTCGATCGTGGCGCACGCGTTGTGCACGACGGCAACTATCGCAGGAGCCCTGCGTGAGCTTCGACGCGATCATCCGCACCGACACGACCGAGATCGCGCTGGCCGACGGGGTCATCGCCGCGCTCGAACCTGCAGGGACGCTGGCAGATGACGCGCGCGAGATCGTCGATGCGCACGGGCTCGACGTCCTGCCGGGCCTGATCGACGCCCACGTGCACTTCAACGACCCCGGGCGGGCGTCCTGGGAGGGCTGGGGCAGCGGCACGCGGGCGCTCGCGGCCGGGGGCTTCACCTGCGGTGTCGATATGCCGCTGAACTCCGACCCGCCGACCGTGAACGTCCTGGCGCTCGAGGCCAAACTGGCTGCGGCGAAGGGCGCCGCGCACGTCGACTTCGCAGTCTGGGGAGGGCTCGTGCCGGGCAATGTCGAGCACATGGAGGAGCTCGCGGCCGCCGGCGTGGTCGGCTTCAAGGCCTTCATGGCCGACAGCGGGATCGACGACTTCGCGGCCTGCGACGACCTCTCGCTGTACGAGGGCATGTGCCGCGCCGCGCAGCTCGGGCTGCCCGTCGCGGTGCACGCAGAGAACGCGGTGATCGTGCGCGAGCTCGGCCGTCGCGCGATTGCGGCGGGCCGCACGGGCATGGCCGACTTCGCCGCGTCGCGGCCGGTCGCGGCAGAGGTCGCGGCGATCGCGACGGCGATCGCGATCGCCGAGGAGGCGGGCTGCGCCCTGCACATCGCGCATGTCTCGAGCGGCCGTGGGGCCGTGCTCGTGGCCGAGGCGCGGGCGGCCGGAGCCGATGTGAGCTGCGAGACGTGTCCGCACTACCTCGCGCTGAGCGCCGAGGACGCCGAGCGCATCGGGGTGCTGGCCAAGTGCGCACCGCCGCTGCGCAATGCGGAGGAGCGCCACGGGCTGCGGCGGGCCGTGCGCGACGGGACGATCGACTACATCGCGTCGGACCACTCGCCGGCTCCGCCGAGACTCAAGGAAGGCCACGCCTTCAGTGCGTGGGGCGGCATCTCGGGTTGCCAGACGACAGCCCGCGTGCTCCTCGCCGAGGGGCTGACGAGCAAGGACGTGGCGTTCCTCTGCTCCGTCGCCCCCGCGCTGCGCCTCCGCCTGCCCGGCGGGCTGCTCGAGCCGGGCGCGAACGCCGACCTCCTGCTGCTCGACCCGGCGCCCACCGCCGCACTGACCTCCAGCGAGCTGGAGTACCGTCACCCGCACAGCCCGTTCACCGGCCGCGCGCTGCGTGGGCGCGTCGCGCGCACAATGTTGCGAGGACGCACGGTCGCGATCGACGGCAGGTCGGTGGGCGAGCCCCGGGGGCAGTTCGTGTGGCCGCTACTTCAGCACAGGTGAGCGGGCCGCAGCTGTTGCGTCTGCGGCTCCGATTCGCGCGTCGTACAGCCCTCTCTTGACGAGCCTTGCAACGGCGTCCCGCACTCGCACCACGTAGCCGGCGTGGTTCTTGTAGCGGGCTCTCAGCTCGGCGGTGCGCCGCTCGACGCCAGCGCGGAGGTCGATACCGCGAGCGCGAGGACCAGCGACAGCAGGGCGGCAATGATCGGCGTGCGCATGGCGGGATACTTCACAACGCATGTGCGATTGTCAACGAGCGCGTCCTGCGCAGGTGCTTCCTGCTCGGACGCCCTCCGCGGACGGCGCTCTAGTGTGTAGGCAATGGACGTGCATGCGCCGCACACGCTCGAGGAGGCACTGCGCCTGCGGGCAG
>JALYLC010000711.1 GCA_030774435.1 Actinomycetota bacterium | reverse complement strand
GCCGTGCGCCGCCTCGGCGGCGTCACCGGTGACGTGCTCGGGGCAGCAATCGAGCTCGCCGAGTGCGCCGCGCTGCTCGCGCTGCTGGCGGGCCGGTAACCGCCTTCCGCATCCGCCACTTTGGGGTCTGACCCCGCCTGGCGGGGCCTGACCCCACCTGGCGGAGCCTGGCACCGACTTGTTCAGCAGAGCTGCAAATCCTTTAGGCATGCGGAAAATTGGTCGTTCGCGGGATCGAACCGAGGCAATCGCGGCGGGGCGCTCGGAACTGCTTGGATGCCCAGGAAGAGCTTGGTTGAGCCAACCGCCACCCTGGGGTCAGGCTCCGCCACCTGGGGTCAGACCCCACCAGGCGGAGCCAGACCCCGTCTGGCGGGCGGCGTCACCGGGGACGTGCTCGGGGCAGCGATCGAGCTCGCCGAGTGCGCGCCGCGCTGGTCGCGCTCCTGGCCAGCCGGTCGTTCTTACGCAGGCGCCGTGAGCGCCGTGAGCGCGCCGCTCGCCAGCAGCGCGTTCCAGCGCTCGAGGAACCGCACGTACAGCACTGCGCGCCGCGCGGCCACTCCCACCGCGAGGGCCTGCACGCCATGCCGCATCGCCCGGCCTGGAGCTTCGCGCAGCACCCGGGCCGTCGCATCGGGATCGCCCGCGGCCAGTGCGGCCACGGCCTGCGCGTCCTCGGCGGCCAGTTTCGCCAGCTCGGCCTCGAGGCGCGGGCCCAGGACGTCGCAGTCGTGTACCTCGCCGAGCAGATCCTGCAGCGCGCGCGCCTCGTTCTCGACGACGCCGGCGGCCGGCCCGAGCACCGTGCTCAGCACCTCGAGGGTGTAGCGCAGACGCTTGGCGGCGATGCGCAGGTCGTGCAACTCGCGCATGTTGGCCGGGTCGCGCACGGCCTCGTCGAAGGCGAGCAGGTCGGCGACGCGCTGCTTGGCGATGCGCTGGGCTGCACCGCCCAGCCTCGTTCCGGGCCGGAGTCCCTTGACGGGGGTCGCCTTCAAGCCGCCGAGACCTCGTCCAGGGCCGCGCGCAACTCGGGATCGGCAAGCGCGGCGATGGCGGACGCCAACTCGGTCTCCGCCTCGGCGCGCTCGCTCGCGAGCACGGCCAGCACATGCGAGATCCCGGCGTGCTCGCTCGTGCGCGCGCCCTTGAGGAACCGGCGGACGAGCGCGATCTGCACGTCGAGGTCGCGCGCGCGCCCGAGTGGCTCCGCATCGCGCCTCAACATGCGCCGCGCGCGCCGCCGCGCATCTTCCTCGAGACCGTCGGCGAACACGTCGAGAGCGCTGGTCAGGCGGCGAACGGCCACGCGCACGTCGTGCAGGGCCTCGGGGTCGCTGGAGCCCACGGCCCCGGGGACGATGCCGGCGAGATCCTCGCTGCGGGCGGCGATCACGCGCCGCGCGGCGACGCGCAGGGGTTCGCCCGGGCCGAGGTCGACGGTGCTGGCGGGAGCCATCAGGCAGAGGGACGATCGAGACGCGCGGCGACCATGTCGAGCACGGCCCCCTCGCGGATACCGCCCCTGCAGAACCACAGCGCCACGCCGAGGCGCACCGCGCTCGCGTGCAGGATCAGCGCGCCCGCCGACATGATGCGCACGCGCTCCGGCTCGAGCTCGAAGCGCCGCGCGATGCGGCGCGATGGGTGCTCGCAGAGGATGCGCACGGCGCGCTCGAGTGCCTCGACGTCGAGCAGCGGGCCAACCATGCGGCGGAGGTTGGACGCAGAGCCGGCGACGGCTGAGGCGTGTAGCGGTTGCGGGATCTCGCCGATCGCCGGCAAGGTCTCGTCGATGATGCGACGCACGCGCTCGAGCTCGAACGGGCGCGGCGGGTCGTGCTCGATGCAGAGGTCGGTCAGCCGGCCCGACCCCAGCTTGTAGGAGTGCGAGAAGTGGATGCCGTTGCCGATCGAGCCGACCACGACCTCGGTCGAGCCGCCACCGACGTCGACGACGCCGACCTCGCCCTCCCAGGGCTCGTCGAGCGCGCTGAGCGCGCCGACCCAGGCCAGGCGCGCCTCCTCGTCCTCGTCGATGATCTCGAGCTCGTATCCGGTGTCAGCGAGGACGCGCGCGGCCAGCTCCTGCCCGTTCTCGGCCTCCCGCGCTGCGGAGGTGGCGATGATGCGCAGATCGACCGCCCCGAGCTTGCGCGCCACGCTCGAGAAGCTCCGCAGCACGTCGCGCACATGCAGCAGGCTCTGGTCGCTGATGCGGCCGTGGTTCGCGACGTCGCGCCCGAGGCGCAGCAGCTCCTTGTCGGTGTGGACCGGCACGAGGCGGCCCTCGACCTGCTCGGCGACGAGCAGGCGCACGGTGTTGGTGCCGACGTCGATCACCGCGTAGCGCGGACCGCTCACGCGATGTCCTCGCCACGGCGCTTGGCGGCGCGCACGATGCGCTCGGCCGCCTTCTCGCGGTCGTCATCCTCGTCGGCGACCCTCGCTGCCTCGAGCGCGCGTGCCATCAGCTCCTCCTGCGCCGAGCGCTCGGGCTCGCCATCGGCCGGGCGGCGCCGCTCCCAGCCGCCGTCGGGCTTGAGCTGGAACGAGCTGCGCGTATCGCTCAGCGACGTCTCGAGCAGGGTGTCGATCTCGCCCTGGAGCGCCGCGTCCTCGACGGGCACGAGCACCTCCACGCGCGAGTCGAGGTTGCGCGGCATCATGTCGGCCGAGCCCAGGAAGTAGCGCGACTCCGCGCCGTGGAAGGCGAACAGACGCTCGTGCTCGAGGAAGCGCCCGAGCACGCTGACCACCTTGATGTTCTCCGACAGGTCCGGCACCCCGGGGCGAAGGCAGCAGATGCTACGCACGACCAGGTCGACCTGGACACCGGCCTGCGACGCCTCGTACAGCGATTCGATCACGGGCCGGTCGACGAGGCCGTTCATCTTCAAAACGATACGACCCGGGCCCCCGGGCGCTGCATCGGCGGTCACCCGGCGCACCTCGTCGATGATGCGCTCGCGCAGATCGGTCGGGGCGACGAGCAGCTTGCGGTAGCGCTGCGGACGGCCGAACCCGGTCAGGTAGTTGAAGAGGTCGGAGACATCCGCGGCGATGTCGGGGCGGCAGGTGAAGAGGCCGGCGTCGGTGTACAGCCGGGCAGTGCGCGGGTGGTAGTTGCCGGTGCCGATGTGCACGTAGCGGCGAATGCCCCCGTGCTCGCGGCGCACCACGAGCGCGCACTTGGCGTGCGTCTTGAGCGCTGGGAAGCCGTGCACGACGTGCACGCCGGCGCGCTCCAGAGCCCGCGCCCAGCCGATGTTACGCGCCTCGTCGAAGCGCGCCTTCAGCTCCACCAGGACCACGGCCTGCTTGCCCTGCTCCGCGGCGCGGATCACCGCCGGCACCATGGGCGAATCGCCCGAGGTGCGGTAGATCGTGAACTTGATCGCGAGCACGTCCGGGTCGTCCACGGCCTGCTCGATCAGGCGCTCGACCGATGTCGAGAAGCGGTCGTAGGGATGGTTGACGAGGATGTCGCCCTCGCGGATGGCGCGGAACAGGTCGGCCGGCTCGTCGCCCTCGCCGCGCAACCGCGGCCGCGTCACGCCCTGCCATTCGGGATAGCGCAACTCGGGTCGCTCCAGCGACGCCAGCTCGACCAGATCGGCGAGGTCGAGCAGGCCGTCGACGGCGTAGACGTAAGCGTCGTCGGCGTGCAGGTGCGCGAGCAGCTGATGGCGCATGCCGGCCGACATGGCGGCCGCGAGCTCGACGCGCACGACCTCGCCGAAACGGCGGCGGCGCAGCTCGCTCTCGACGGCCGAGAGCAGGTCGTCTGCGGCCTCCTCGATCTCGAAGTCGGCGTCGCGAGTGACCCGGAAGGCCGCCTGCTCCTCGATCTCCATGCCGGGGAAGAGCGAGTCGAGGTGCGTCGCGATGAGATCCTCGAGCGCCACGAAGCGGTCGCCGCCGTCGCCCACGGGCAGGAAGCGGGGGAGCACCTCGGGCACCTTCACGCGCGCGAGCCGCCGCTGACCCGTCTCGGGATCGCGCAGCATCACGGCGAGCGAGAGCGAGAGGTTGGAGATGTACGGGAAGGGCCGCCCGGGCCCCACGGCGAGCGGCGTGAGCACCGGGAAGATCGTGCCGTGGAAGGTGGCGGCGAGTTCGCCGCGCTCGGACGCCGCGACCTCGGACACGCGCAGCACCGAGACGCCTGCCTTCCTCAGTTGCGCCAGCAGGTCGGCCAGGAGCGCGCTCTGGCGCTCGACCAGCTCGCGCATCCGCGAACCGACCCGGTCGAGCACCTCGGACGGCAGCAGGTCGCCGGCAGTGCGCGGCCGGTTGGGCGAGTCGCGCACCGCCTCGAGCAGCTCCGCCACGCGCACCATGCAGAACTCGTCGAGGTTCGAGGAGAAGATCGCGATGAAGCGCAGCCGCTCGAGCAAGGGTATGCGATCGTCGGCCGGCAGCTCGAGCACGCGCGCGTCCCACTCGAGCCACGAGAGCTCGCGATCGAACAGCCGCGACTGCGCCGCAGTCTTCCTGGGACGGCGGACCGCCATCAGACGCCTCCGGCGATCAACGCGAGCGCGCGCGGGCGCAGGAACCAGCGCAGCTCGCCACGCTGGCCGGTGAGCGGCTCGATCGCCGCCGCTCCGGCCTTGGGAAACGACACGCGTGTACCCGTCACGGCGAGCAGAAGCACCGAGAGATCGGGCTCGTGGCCGACCAGCACGAGATTCTCGCCGTGCCGCTCCGCCAGCGCGGCGAGATCGTCCGCCTCGACGCCGAGCAGGACGGCGTCGTCTGCCACGGGCGCGCCGAGCTCCTCCGCGATGATCTCGGCCGTCTCGCGGGCGCGCGGGTACGGGCTCGTCACGACGCACTCGGGCTCGACCTTGAGGGCCGCCAGTGCGCGACCGGTCGCCCGGGCCGCGCGGCGCCCCGCGGCCACGAGCGTACGCTCCGGGTCGGGAGTGCCGAGCGCACGATCCTCGGCCTCCGCATGTCGGACGAGGATGATTGCCACGGCGTCAGCATAGACCGGCGCGAAGGAGGCACGGCACGCTCCTTCTACACCTGGTCACCAGTTCTTCACCGGTCGTTCACCATTGGCGCGGCGGCGCGTCACCGGGTTGGCTCCGTCGTTGCGATACTGCCGCGGGTGAGCGACGTTCCTCTGCGCACTCTCCAGGTGCGCCCCGACGAGCAGGACGGCTCCGCGCCTCGCGCGGCGGTGTTCGAGGTGCGCGGCCTGACCGTGCGCTACGACGGGGTCGAGGCCGTGCGCAACGTCTCATTCGACGTGGAGGAGCGCTCGGTGACGGCCTTCATCGGCCCGTCGGGATGTGGCAAGACGACGATCCTGCGCACGCTCAACCGCATGAACGACCTCGTGCCCGGCGCCACCGTCGAGGGCTCGGTGCACTTCCTCGGCACGGATATCTACGCGCCCGACGTCGACGCCGTCGAGGTCCGGCGCCGCATCGGGATGGTCTTCCAGCGACCCAACCCGTTCCCCCGGTCGATCCGCGAGAACGTCGCGTTCGGGCCGCGCTCGATCGGCATGAAGGGCGACATGGACGAGCGCGTGGAGCGCGCGCTGCGCCAGGCCGCGCTCTGGGACGAGGTGAAGGACCGGCTCGGGCGCAACGCCTTCCGCCTGTCCGGCGGTCAGCAGCAGCGCCTCTGCATCGCCCGCTGCCTTGCGGTCGAGCCCGAGGTGCTGCTGATGGACGAGCCGGCCTCCGCGCTCGACCCGATCTCGAGCGGGCGCATCGAGGATCTCATCCACGAGCTCAAGAGCGACTACGCGATCGTGATCGTCACCCACAACATGCAGCAGGCGGCGCGCGTGGCCGACCGCACGGCCTACTTCAGTGCGGAACCCGCCGAGGACGTTGATGCCAGCCCGCACGGCGTGCTGATCGAGATCGGCCCGACGCGTCGTATCTTCACGAGCCCGGACGACCCGCGGACGGAGGCCTACGTCACGGGCCGCGTCGGATGAGGCGATGAGCAGGCAGGACTTTCCGAGCGGCTACGAAGGCCTGCGGGTCGGGTTCACCGCCGCGGTGTCCCACGAGCTGCGCACGCCACTCGCTCGCCTGCTCTCGCTGCTCGACACGGCCAAGCTCCCAGGCGTCGACGTCGACGAGCTGATCGAGGAGGCCTGCGCAGAGGTCGTCGAAATGACGCAACTCGTCGACGACATCCTCTTCCTGTCCGAGCTCGAGCAAGGGCGCGAGGTCGTCGCCCTCGGCTTCACGGAGCTCGCGCCCTACGTCGACGAGATGTTCGAGGTCTCGCGCGAGCGCGCACTGCGCGCCGAGCTCGCGCTCGAGAGCGACGTCCCGCCCGGCCTCGTCGTGCCGCTGCGGCCCCGCATGCTGCAGGTGCTGCTCGGGAACCTGCTCGACAACGCCCTGCGCTACGCCGGGCGCGGGGCGACCTTCCGGATCTCGGCCGTCCGGGAGGGCGACTTGATCCTGCTCGACGTCTCTGATGACGGCGCAGGCGTGGATGCCGCCGATGTCCCGCGTCTGTTCGAGCGCTTCTTCCGCTCCGACCGCTCGCGGGCAACGCGCGGCACCGGCCTCGGGCTCGCGATCGTCAAGCACATCATCACCGCCGCCGACGGCACGGCCGAGGTGGAAGGCGCACCGGGCGAGGGCACGCGCTTCCGCTTCGTGCTGCCGGCGCCTCGCAGCGCGCGCATCATCTAGCAGCCGATCCGGGAGGAACGCCGCTGGGGGGTAGCATGCCCGGATGCCCCGCGACGTCTTCCACGAGCAGCTCGAACGACTCGAGGGGGCGCTGCAGGAGCAAGGGCAGCTCGTGCTGCGCGCCCTGCGCTCGTCGGTCAACGCGCTGCACCGCCGCGACGTCGGCCTGGCCGACGAGGTGATCGCCTTCGACGACGAGATCGACCACCGCTACCACGCGCTGCAGCAGGGAATCGAGGGGCTGCTCGCGCTGCAGACGCCGGTCGCGGTCGATCTCCGCCTCGTGCTCGCGATGCTGCACGTCAACCTGCACCTCGAGCGCATGGGCGACCACTGCGTGACGATCGCGAAGCTGACGAAGCTCTCGCAGAGCCTCACCTCCGACGACTCGCTCGTGGCGGGGTTCGAGGATGTCGCGGTGCGCGCCGAGGAGATGATCCGCGTGGCCCTGGCCTCGTTCGCGTCGCGCGACGTCGCCCGCGCGGAGATGCTGGTCGACCTCGACGAGCTGATCGACCGCGCCAACCGGCGGGTCGTCTCGCACGTGCTGCAGCTGGGTGGCGACGAGGCCTTGCGCGAGTGGGGGTTGCGCATGATCATCGTGTCGCGCTGCCTGGAGCGGATCGGCGATCACGCGGTGGACATCGGCGAGCAGACCGCGTACCTGGTGACGGGCGAATTCCGTGAGTTCACGGACGCCTCGCACGGCCGTGACTAAGCCGTCGCGCGGCCGTCGTCACCAAATCTTCACCAGGTCCTCACCAGAACGTCTCCCCTGCACTTTGCGGGCATCGGTAGGTTGGCCACGTCCGGCGGATTGCCGGGCGCGCGCGCAGCCTTGCGAGCGCAGTACTGCCTCTCGGAGGAACAATGATTCTCAGGAAGACCGTACTGGCCGCCGGCGCGCTGGTCGCGCTGCTGGCCACAGCGAGCGTGGGGTCGGCCAAGCCGGCCGCGCCCGCCGGGAGTGCTGCAGCGGCGCCGGTGCAGTGCAGCACCAAGCTGCTGACGCTTCGTCCTCACTACCCCGACCCGGTCAAGCCTCTCGCCGGTGCGGCCTCGTCGCTGAGCGGCGCGGGCGCGACCCTGCCCGGCCCGGTCTACTCGATGTGGGCGCAGGCGTACTCGAAGAAGGGCACCAACGTCGCGTACCAGGCCATCGGCTCCGGCGGCGGCATCTCGCAGATCAACGCGCAAACGGTCGACTTCGGCGATAGCGACGTGCCCATGACCGACGCGGAGCTCGCGGCTGCCAAGGGCGGCCCGATCCTGCACATCCCGGTCGTGCTCGGCGCGGTGGCGATGGCCTACAACATCCCGGGCGTCGGTGGCGGCCTCAACTTCGACGCCGACACGATCGGCAAGATCTACACGGGCCAGATCACGAACTGGAATGACCCGGCCATCAAGGCGCTCAACCCGAAGGCCAACCTCCCCGACCTCGCGATCGCAGTCGTGCACCGCTCGGACTCGTCGGGAACGACGGGCGTCTTCACCGACTTCCTCACCAAGGCGAGCGCGAGCTGGGTCGCCAAGCTGGGCGCCGCCTCGTACGGCAAGACGGTGGCGTGGCCGCTGGGAATCG
The DNA here is from genome assembly GCA_030774435.1 of Actinomycetota bacterium. Lineage (GTDB taxonomy): Bacteria > Actinomycetota > Thermoleophilia > Gaiellales > JALYLC01 > JALYLC01. The sequence goes on along the minus strand of JALYLC010000711.1, from coordinate 503 downwards.
GCGGCAAGGGCAGTGACGGCGTCACGGCGCTGGTCGGCCAGACCAAGGGCTCGATCGGCTACGTCGAGCTGCAGTACGCCATCGCCGGCAAGCTCACGTACGGCAATGTCAAGAACAAGAAGGGCACGTTCATCACGCCCTGCATCGCCACGGCCACGGCGGCAGCGCTGAAGACGTCGTTCCCGCCGGACATGCGCGCGAGCCTGACGTGGAAGGGCGCTCCCAACGCATACCCGATCACGGCCACGACCTTCATGCTCGTCTACCAGAACCAGACGGACGCGGGCAAGGCCAAGGCGCTCGTGAACTTCCTCACCTGGGCGCTGACCACGGGTCAGAACTTCCCGGCGACGATCAACTTCGCGCCGATGGGCAAGATCCTGCAGCAGCGTGCACTCGCACAGGTCAACAAGATCAAGCTCAATGGCCAGCCCCTCGTGAAGATCCCGATCTCCTACAAGTAAGTGAGCGCCGCCTCTCACAGGGCGGGAGCACGGAAGGCG
>JALYLC010000710.1 GCA_030774435.1 Actinomycetota bacterium | reverse complement strand
CGAGCACCATGCAGGCGCCGCACTCGCAGTCGTCGCAGCCCTCCTTGGTGCCCGTCAGGCCGACCTCGCCGCGGAGCACGCTCACGAGTGTGCGATGCGGCTCGACCGCGAGCGGGTAGGGGACGCCGTTGACGTTCAGGGTGATCGAGACGCTCATCGGCTCAGCCTCCGAGGGGCGCGCCGACACCGGAGGCGCGGTTGGCAGGGACGGGAACGTGCTCGCCGCGCGCGCGGGCGATCGCGGCCTCGACGGCCCGGCGGGCCATGACGCCGACGGTGTGACGGCGGTAGGCCTCGCCCGCGCGGACGTCGCTGATCGGCACGGCGTCGGCGCTCGCGCCCGCGGCAACGGCCGCGAGGGCGTCCCCGCTGATCGGCTTGCCGGCGATCGCGGCCTCGGCGCTCGGCGAGCGCACGATGGTGGGGGCGACCGCGGTCAATGCGACACGACAGGCCTCGACGTCGCCGTCCCCGTTGAGCGTGACGGCGGCAGCGGCGCCGACGACGGCGATCTCCATGGCGCGCCGGTACTCGAGCCGCAGATAGGCGCTGCCCGAGCCCGCCGGCAGCGCCGGCACCCGAACCGCCACGAGCAACTCGCCCTCCCGGGCGGAGGTCTTGCCCGGTCCCGTCCAGAGGTCGGACAGCGCCACCGTGCGCGAGCCCGCCTGCGAGCGCAACTCGACCTCGGCGCCCAGCACCAGCAACGGCGCGCCCGTGTCCATGGCCGGCGAGGAGTTCATGACGTTGCCGCCGATCGTGCCCACGTGGCGCGTGGCCGGCGACCCCACGAGGGCGCTGCCGTCGGCGAGGCCGGTCCAGCCGGCCGCCACCTCGTCGCTCGCCTCGATCTCGGCGTGATTGACGAGCGCGCCCAGCACGAGCGTCCCGGAGTCCACGGAAATGTCGCCGAGACCGGCGACGCCGTGGATGCCCACGAGGCTGTCCGGCAGCGGGAACTTGCCCTGGCGCGCGGCGACGACGAGGTCGGAGCCGCCCGCGACCGGGCGTGCTCCCGACGCCAGGGCCGCGAGCGCCTCGTCCAGCGTGTGTGCTGCGGTGTAGCTCACGAGCCCATCTCCTGCGTGTGCTCCCAGACGCGCTCGGGCGTCATCGGGAGCTTGCGCAGCGGCCCGCCGGTGAGCTTGGCGAGCGCATTTGCGATCGCAGCCGCGGTGGCGACGTTGGGTGCCTCGGCAACGCCCTTGGAGCCGCGCGGCCCGCCGTCGGAGGCGTTGGTCTGCACCCACCTGACCGCGATCGGCGGGGCGTCGGGCATCGTCTGGAGCTTGTACTCGAGCAGCGCCGCGTTGAGCTGGCGGCCCTCGTCGTCGTACTTCGTGCCTTCCGAGAGCGCCTGGCCCATGCCCATCATGACGCCGCCCTCGACCTGGCCCTCGGCGCCCGTCTCGTTGATGATCGTGCCCGAGTCGTGCGAGCACGAGACGTCGAGCACCCGCACGACGCCGGTGTCGCGGTCGAGCTTCACGCGCACGGCGTGGCAGCTGACCTGCGGCGCCGACCAGGCGTCCATGCCCAGCTTGCCGACGCAGTTCTGGTTGTCGGTCTCCGGCCCGGCCGGGGGCGTGCCCGAGCCGGTGCCGAGCAGCAGCTCGCCGCCGTGTGCGGTGGCTGCGAGTTCCGCGACCGCGACGCGGCTGTCCGGCGAGCCCTTGACCTGGGCGAAGCCGTCGACGAGCTCGATGTCCTCCGGAGAGGCCTCCATCTGGTCGGCGGCCAGCTGGCGCAACTGCCCGGCGACCTGCTTCGCGGCCGCGACGACGGCGCGGCCGTTGTTCACGAGCGTCTGGGAGCCGGTCGCGCCCATGTCCCACGGCCCGGCGTCCGTGTCCTGGTAGACGAGCGTGAAGTCCTCGGGCTGCATCCCGAGCTCGTCGGCCGCCAGCATCGGCAGCGTCATGACCGAGCCGGTGCCGCACTCCTGCGCGCCCGTGACGATCACGCCCGAGCCGTCCGCGTTGAGCTTCACGTACGCCCCCGAGGGCACCCCGAAGGTCGGCCACCAGCCGACGGCGAGGCCGATCGCCTCGTCCTCCGGCAGCTCCTGCCCGTAGCCGCTCATCTCGACGGCGTTGGCGATGCACTCGTGCAGGCCGATCGGCAGATAGACCTGCCTCGTGGGGCCCTCGTCGCCCGTGTCGATGCAGTTCTTGCGCCGGAAGTCGACCGGATCCATGCCGATCGCGGCCGCCAGCTCGTCCGTGTGCTGCTCCAGCGCCCAGCAGGCCTGCGGCGCCGTCGGCGCGCGCACCGAGCCGGACGGCTGGTGGTTCGTGTAGACGCAGTGGGCGTCGATGTGGGCGCTCTCGGTCTTGTACGGGCCGTGGACGTGCATGGCCGCGAGCTCGGAAAAGAACGCCGAGTCGGCCGTGTAGGCACCGTTGTCGATGATCAGGTGGCCGCGGCGCGCGGTGATGGTGCCGTCCTTCTTCACGCCGCTCTCGATCTCGATGATCATGCCCTCGCGGCGCTTGTCCGGAGCCATGAACTCCTCGCGGCGCGTGAACACGAGCTTGACGGGGCGTCCGGACTTGCGCGCCAGCACGGCGATGTGCGCCTCGTAGTGGAAGCCGCACTTGCCGCCGAAGCCGCCGCCCAGGATCGGGACGATGATGCGCACCTTGCTCGCGGGCAACTCGAGCGTGTCCATGACGCCGCTGCGAGCCGCAAACGGCACCTGCGTGGACGTCCAGATCGTGACGTGATCTCCCGACCACTGCGCCACGATCGCCCGCGGCTCGATCGGGACGGGATGCGAGCCGTCGGCGACGAAGCGGCTCTTGACCAACACGTCGGCGTCGCGCATGCCCTGCTCGATGTCGCCCTTGACGATCGTCGAATGCGAGGCGTCGTTGCGGTCGCGGGCCATGCCGTCGGTGTCGCCGTAGGACTCCCAGTCGACGTGCACGAGCGGGGCGTCGGGAGCCAGCGCGGCCTCGAGGTCGTTGACGACCGGGAGCTTCTCGTAATCGACCTCGATCAGGTCGACCGCCTGCTGCGCGATCTCGGGAGTGAGCGCGGCGACCGCGGCGACGGTGTCCCCCTCGTAGCGCACGTACTCCTTGCAGAACAGGTGGCGATCCTGCACGAAGTCCCCGTAGAGCACGTCGGGCACGTCGACGTGCGTCGCCACGGCGAACACGCCGGGCAGCGCCTCGGCCTTGGAGGTATCGAGCCGTGTGATGCGGCCGTGCGACACGCCGGCGAACTTGAACTTCGCGTGCAACATGCCCGTGAGGTTCAGGTCGGCCGCGTAGCGACCGGAGCCGGTGACCTTGTCCGGCCCGTCTGCACGGATGAAGCGCCTCTTGGCAACGGTCGCCAACACTGCCTCCTTGAGTCGTTGAGCGGACGCGATCCTAGCGCGCGTCAGCTGCCGTACGAATCGAGCATTTCCTGCACGCGGGTCTCGCCGAACTCGCTCTCGAGCTCGTGCGCGACGGCCTGCGCGACGGCTTCGGGACCGCCGTCCCGCTTGTCCCAGTCGCTCTGGCGCCAGCCCTCGAGGTAGGCGTCGGAGTCGGTGGCACCGAGGCGCATGGCGGCCTCGTCGATCGCAATCATGAAGCGCGGATCGAGCGCAGCCTTGGCCGTGTGCTCGCCCTCCCTCGCCGTGACCAGCGACGGCAGGTCGCGCCAGTACGTCACACGGAACTCGGCCACGGCGGAACTCTACGCTCTGCGCTCGATCGGCGACGACGCGGACGAGGCTCCCGTCGGTGGATCAGCTCCGGATGGGGTGAGCGCGACCCGAGCCCGTGAGCATGACCGTGGCGACAGCCAGGCAGAGCGCCGCGATGATGCCGAAGGGGATGCGCTCGTCGACATGCCCGTGCGCGGCGCTCGCAGCCAGCGGCCCGATCACGGCGGCCACGCCCCAGCTCAGGTTGACGAGCCCGATCACCGCGCCTCGTCCGGCTCCCGCCGAGGCCGCGCCGCTGCCGGCGAGCAGGTAGCTGAAGGTGTTGAGCCCGGCGCGGCCGGCAGCCGAGGCCAGCAGGAAGGCGGCGATCGCCACCGTCGAGCGGTCGGCCACCGGCACGAGCCAGGCGAGACCGAGCAGGGCGCAGCCGAAGGCCGTGAGCGCCACGTGGCTGCGCTGCTCGCCCATGCGCCCGGCCAGCGGGGCGACGCCGATCCAGACCAGGGCGCCGATCGAGAAGAGCACGCCGATGCCGCTCGGCGAGAGGCCGTTCTCGCTCAGGCGCAGCGACCCGAGCAGGTTCCCCATGCCGCCGACGAAGCCCAGCAGCACCGTGGCGAGCATCGCGTAGATGACCATCCGGTTGCGATGCGCTCCGCTGCTGGGACGAGCTGTGCCCGTGTCGTCAGCACGTTCGGCGGGTGCCGAGCGGTCGAGCGCGAATGCGATCGTGACCGGGAGGGCGAGTGCGGCGCCGACCGCGAACGGCGCCCAGGTGCCGACGCGATCGGCGAGCAGTCCGGCCATGACCGGTCCGGCGAGCAGCCCGGTCCCGCCGGCGGCGATTACGCGGCCCGTGGCCCCGGCGGGCCGTCCGGGCGCACCTGCGAGCATCACGCCCGCGGTCCAGATGATGCCGTTGGCGATGCCGATCAGGGCCCGGCCCGCCAATAGCTCCGGCAGGCTGCCGGCCAGTGCCATCACGATCGAGCCCAGCACCACGAAGCCGCCGGCGCACGTCACCAGCGGTCGGGCACCGACGCGGTCGGCGAGCCGGCCCAGCGGCAACGTGACGACGACCATCGCGAATGTCGTGGTCGAGAGCAGCAACGCCGTCTCGAGCGACGAGAGCCCATGGGCAGCCGTGAGTGTGGGCAGGAGCGGCACGACGGCGACGTCCGCAACGACGGACGCGAAGATCAGCGCGTAGAGGGTCGCGAGGCCGGCGCAGCCGTTGCGTTCGAGTGCCATGCACGCAGCCTGGTGCACGATCGTCCATGCGTCCAACTACAGTTATGTGCCAACATGATGAAAAAGCCTCATCGGTTGCTTAGCATCGAGATCCGGCATCTGGCCGCGCTCGAGGCGGTCGCGGTGACCGGCTCGTTCGCGCGCGCGGCGCGGCAACTCGGGTACACGCAGTCGGCGGTGAGCGTGCAGGTCGCAACGCTGGAGCGGGCTGCGGGCGTGCGCCTGCTGGAGCGCCCCGGGGGGCGGCGGCCGGTCGTGCCGACTGACGCCGGCGAGCGCATCCTGCGCCACGCCGTGCGCCTCACGGCCCAGCTGCAGGCGGCCGAGGCCGACCTCACGGCGCTTGCCGAGGGGACCGCGGGGACGTTGCGCGTGGGCACCTTCCAGAGTGTCTCGATCCGCGTGCTGCCGCACGCAGTGCGCCGCCTCATGCGGGTGCGCCCGGGTGTCGAGGTGCGTCTGCAGGAGGCGCCCTACGAGGACGAGCTGCTCGACCTGGTCGAGCGCGGGCGCCTGGACTTCACCTTCGCGCTGGTACCGCCGGAGGGTCCATTCGAGCACGTCGAGCTGCTGCGCGATCCCTACTTCCTGCTCACCCAGGAGGGCACCGCGCTGGCGCAGCGCGAGATCGCACCGACGCTGGCCGAGATCGGCCGGCTGCCGCTCATCGCCTACAGCCGCAGCACGTACGGCATCGAGGCGCTCCTGCGCGCCCGCGGCGTCGAGCCGCACGTCGTCTTCCGCAGCGACGAGAGCGGGGCCGTGCAACGCATGGTCGCCGCCGGCATCGGCTCCGCCCTGATTCCGCGCCTCGCGATCGACTCGAGCATCACGGGAGTTGTGGCGCTGGATGCCTCACGCCGGGTGCCAGCGAGGCAGATCGGTCTCGCCTGGCATCGCGACGCGACGCTGCCGGAGGCCGCCGCCGACTTCGTCGCCGCCGTCCGCGCACGCTGCGACGACCTCGCGCAGAACGGCTGAGACCTGCCACCCTGTAGACGCTGACAGAGGCGATGCGGGAGGGTGTGCATGCGGGTGGGGATGCTGACAGGCGGGGGCGACTGCCCCGGACTCAATGCCGTGATTCGCGCGGCGACGCGGCGGCTGGTCGACGGCGGCGCCGAGCCCGTCGGCGTGATGCGCGGCTGGCGCGGCATGGTCGACGGGCTCTTCCGCCCGCTCGACCTCGAGGCCATCTCGGGCATCCTGCCGCGCGGCGGCACGATCCTGCGCACGAGCCGTACCAATCCCTTCAGCGAAGACGGCGGTCTCGAGGCGGTGCGCGCGTCGTTCGGGCAGCTCGACGGGCTGATCGCGATCGGCGGTGAGGACACGCTCGGAGTGGCCGCGCGCCTGCACGTCGAGCACGGCCTGCCGGTGATCGGCGTCCCCAAGACGATCGACAACGACCTCGCGGCCACCGACCAGACGTTCGGCTTCGACACGGCCGTCTCGATCGCGACCGACGCGATCGACCGGCTGCACACCACGGCGGAGTCGCACGACCGCGTCATGGTCGTCGAGGTCATGGGCCGCCACGCGGGCTGGCTGGCGGTTGCGAGTGGCCTCGCCGGCGGTGCCGATGTCGTCCTCATTCCCGAGTTCCCCGTCACGGTGGAGCGCTGCGCCGACCTCATCCGCCAGCGTCATACGCGCGGCAAGGATTTCTCGATCATCGTCGTCAGCGAGGGCTGGCCGCTGACGCGCGAGGAGGGCGCCGACGAGCTCTCGACGCCGACGGGCCAGCGCGACGCATTCGGTCATCTTCGCCTCGGCGGCGTCGGGCAGCGGCTGGCCGACGCGCTCGAGCAGATCACCGGCTTCGAGACGCGCGTGACGACGCTCGGCCACCTGCAGCGCGGCGGCACGCCGACCGCCTACGACCGCGTGCTCGCCACGCGCTATGGCCTGCTGGCCGCGGACCTGGCGCTCGAGCGGCGCTTCGGCCAGATGACGGCGCTGCGCGGCATGGACGTCGTCGCGGCTCCGCTGGACGAGGCCGTGAAGGAGCTGCGCACCGTGCCGCGCTCGTATTACGCGCTGGCCGAGGCGTTCTTCGGTTGACCCGGACGGCGGCGCAGCTGCTGGCCGAGGCGCGCAGCGGGCTGCGGCGGCTGACGCCGGCGCAGGCGCTCGAGGCGATGACCGCCGGCGCTGCCCTCGTGGACATCCGCGATGACGCCCAGCGGGCCCACGAGGGCGAGATCGCAGGAGCCTGGATCGTGCCGCGCAACGTGCTCGAGTGGCGCTTCGCCGATGCGGAAGGCGCGCGCGACCCCCGCTTGCCCGAGCGCGACGGCCTCCCGATCGTGCTGTGCGGCCAGGGCTTCCAGTCGAGCCTCGTCGCCCACGAGCTGCAGCAGCTCGGGTTCGCGCGCGCGACGGATGTGATCGGCGGCTTCGCCGGCTGGGTGGAGGCGGGCCTTCCCGTCGTGCCGTACGGCACGGGGGACGTGACGCGCGCGATCGCCGGAGGTCCCGGCAGCCCGCACCCGGGCGCGTACGCCTAGGCCTAGGCTGCCTTGCCGACCAGGTCGGCGATCAGGAGGCGTGCGCACCAACACCGGCCCTCTGTTTGGACGGCCGCCGACCGGGCTGCCGGTCGAGCGCGCGGCGATCGTGTTCTTCCGCATCGCGGACGGCAAGATCACGGAGCGCTGGGCGGGCTGGAAGCTGAATCCCCCCGCGGAGGCTCCCGGTCCGGCAGCGTGACCCGGAACGTCGTGCCCGAGCCGGGAATGCTCTCGAGGCCGACGCTGCCATCGTGCGCCTGCACGATGGCGGCCACGATCGCGAGTCCGAGGCCGGCGCCGCCGTGGTCGCGCGAGCGCGAGGAATCGCCGCGGTAGAAGCGCTCGAAGGCGTGCGCCGCTGCCTCTACGTCGAGGCCGGGCCCGCGATCCTCGATCTCGAGCAGCGCGTTCGCCCCCTCGCGCCGGACGCGCACGATTGCCGCGGCCTCGGAGGGCGTGTGCGCGCGGACGTTCCCGAGCAGGTTGTCCACGACCTGGCGCAGGCGCTCCGCATCGCCCGTGACGGTGACGGGCGCCGCAGATTCGAGCGCGATCGGGCGGTTGGGCTCCATGGCGTGCGCCGCGTCGACGGCGTCGGCCGCGAGCGCTGTGAGATCGACCGCTGCGGTCTCGAGCGGACGTCCCTGGTCGAGCCGCGCCAGCAACAGCAGGTCGGCGACGAGCAGGCCCATGCGCCGCGTCTCGCGCTGAATGCCGGTCATCGAGCGCTCGAGATCGGCCGGCCGGTCGCGCGCGCCGCGATCGAACAGCTCGGCGTAGGCGCTGACTGCGGCGATGGGAGTGCGAAGCTCGTGGGAGGCGTCCGAGATGAAGCGCCGCAGGCGCGCCTCGGAGGCCGAGCGCTCGGCGAAGGCGTCCTCGATCTGCCCGAGCATGGCGTTGAGCGCACCGCCGAGGCGGCCGATCTCGGTCGTGCCGCCGTCCGGCTCCACGCGTCGCGAGAGGTCTCCCGCTCCGATGGCCGCCGCGGTCTCCTCGATGCGACGCAGCGGGCGCAGGCTGGCGGTGATGAGCCAGAGGCCGAACGCGACCAGGCTCGCGATCACCGCGGCGGTCACGAGCAGCTCGATCCACCTGAGCTGGTTGAGCGTGACATAGGTCTCGTGCAAGGGGGTGCCCAGGATCAGCGTCGAATCCGCGAACGGCACGGAGCGTGCCAGCAGGCGGAAGTCCGCTCCGCTCGTCGCCTTCACCGTCGCCCGCCCCGGGCCGCCGTCGCTCGCCGGGCCGAAGCCTTTCGGGACCTTGAGCGTCGTGGCGGTCTCTCCCGGGCGCCCCACCGTGCCGACGACAGGGGGTGAGCCGTCAGTGGGCCGGATCTCGACGTACATCCCCGGCGTGAGCACACCGAGCGCAGCGAGGCCGTTGAGACCGAATGGCGTTCCTCGCCCGGGACCGTCCGGGCGGGGACGCGAGAGCACGCCTGCGACGGCGTGCGCGCTCGTGTCGAGCGAGTTGTCGACGCGCTGGAAGAGCGACGAGCGCAGTGCGGCGTATGTCGCGACATCGGCCGCCACGAGGCCCGCGGCCGAGAGCACCGCCAGCGCGAGCAGCAGTCGCGCGCGCAGCGACATGCCGCGCAGCGCCGCTCCGATGCGCCCGCCGCTGCCGCCGCGGCCGACGCTCATCTAGCGGTCCGGTTCGCGCAGCACGTAGCCGACCAGCCGAACCGTGTGGATCAGCGGGGGCCCGACGCGGTCGAGCTTGCGGCGCAGGTAGCTCACGTAGGTCTCGACGACGTTCGCATCGCCGCCGAAGTCGTAGTTCCAGACGTTGTCGAGGATCTGCCGCTTGCTCAACACCCTGCGGGGATTCTGCAGCAGGAAGCGCAGGAGGCGGAACTCGGTCGGCGTCAGATCGAGCGGCTGCTCGCCGCGGCGCACCTGGCGCGTGTCGTCGTCGAGCTCGACGTCGGCGAAGCGCAGGACGTGTCCGTCGTCGCCCTGTGTGCGGCGCAGCACGGTCTGCACCCGCGCGACGAGCTCGGCGAGGCTGAACGGCTTGGTCACGTAGTCGTCGCCGAGCGCGAGCCCTGCGATCTTGTCCTCCGTGGCGTCCTTGGCCGAGAGGAAGATCACGGGCACCGGTACGCGCCGGTCTCGCAGGCGCCGGGCCACGGCCAGCCCGTCGAGATCCGGGAGCATCACGTCGAGGATGATCAGATCGGGCCGGAACTCGTCGATCGCGGAGACGGCGGCGCGCCCCGAGGCGATCTCGCGGGTGTCGAAGCCCTCGTAGCGCAGCGCGGTGGCCACGGCATCCGTGATCGAGGCCTCGTCGTCCACGATCAGGACCCGCCGCACGTCGGCTACGCGCTCGCTCACCACCCGAGCATGCCACTTCCGGAGGCGCGGGCCGGTGCGCCGGCGCCGGCCTGCGTGGGGGTCCCCATGGGTCAAGAGTCGCGCGTGCACCTGTGAGCCGCCTGTGGACGGCCTGTGAGTCGTCGTAGACCCCGCTGCGGCGCTACGGTGACGGCGCCGATGACTCCGACTCGCCAGCGATGACCGCACCTGGCCCGGCCACCAGCGGCATCGCCGACCTCGATCGCACGCTGGGCGGCCTCTTCTGGGGCGACAACGTCGTCTGGGAGGTGCGCCGGCACGCCTCGGTCGAGCCGTTCGTGCGCGCACTGGTCTCGGCCCGCGGGCAAGCCGAGGCCTTCGCGCACGTCTCGTTCGGCGGCGGCGATGTCCCTGGCGAGGGAGCTGTCGAGGTCATCGATGCCTCCGCGGACGGACCGTGCGCCCGGCCGGGCGAGCTGCTCACGGCCGTGCGTGCCTTTGCGAGGCGCGCGGAGCGCACGATCCTCGTCTTCGATCCACTCGACGCCATGGCGGAGCGCTGGGGTGTCGAGATCGCCCGCCGCTTCTTCGTGCGCTGCTGCCCGATGCTGCTGGAGATCGGTGCCATCGCCTACTGGTCGATCGGCAGCTCCGATGCCCTGGCCGCGCTGCGGCGCGAGGTCGAGCAGGTCACGCAGTGCGTTCTCGTCGTCGACGACCACCGCGTGCGCATCCTGAAGGCCGACGGGCGCCCGACAGGCGTGGAGGGCAGCGTGCTGTCCCTCAGCTCCCAGGACGGCGAGATCCGGCTCACGGCGACGCCGGCGGCCGCGCGCCTCGCGACCGCGCTCCGCAGCCTCCGTTTGCGGCGCAACCTCAGCCAGACGGACCTCGCGCGGCTGGCCGGCGTGTCGCCGAGCGCGATCTCGCACGCCGAGCGCGGCCAGTCCGGCCTCTCGCTCGACACGCTGCTCGATCTCTCCGCCCAGCTCAACGTCACCCTCGACGAGCTGCTCCGTGGCGACGACGAGCGCGGCTACCGGCTGGCGCGGCGCCACGATCCGAGCGAGCGGAGCAGCTCGAGCCTGTTGCCGCTGCTCGACGAGCTCGGTGTGGGCCTGCGCGTCTTCCTCGCCCGCCTGCCGCCGCGCGCCTCCGGGGAGCCCGACGAGCGCCACAAGGGAGTCGAGGCCGTGACCGTCGCTCACGGTCTCGTGCAGATCGAGCTGGGGGATCGCCGTGCAGCACTGCGCGCCGGCGAGGCGCTCGTCGCGGAGGCGAGCTCGATCACGGCCTGGCGCAACGTGGGCGAGAGCGAGGCGATGCTGTTCTGGATCCTGCGCGACCCGCGCCGCGCCGAGTCCGCTTGACCAGCACTCGTGTCGAGGGGCCGTTGCCAGGATGGCTCGCTGGACAGTGCCATCGTCGAGGCGTGGGATCGACGGCACGCCGCCGCCACCTGAGGTCTGACCCCCGCCACCTGGGGTCTGACCCCGCCTGGCGGGGCCTGACCCTACCTGGCGGAGCCTGGCACCGACCTGTCCGAAAGCGCCGAGAACCATTTGGGCATGCGGGAAACGGGTTGACTGCAACCCGCAACGAGCCACGCGCGAACGGAGCGCCGCGAAGCGCCGCGAGGTCGCAAACCGTCTAGCCATGCCAACCAGACCCCGGCTATAAGGCGTGACCTTGGATCAGCACTCCTGGCAGGCGCCGCTGCGGCGCGAGCCGTGAGCGCTGGTCCTGCAGGTTTGGGAGCGCCACAACCCGGGCCTACCTTCACGCACGTGCTCGACTCTCTTCG
>JALYLC010000709.1 GCA_030774435.1 Actinomycetota bacterium | reverse complement strand
CCACGCCTCATGGCTCAACCAGGCCGAGATCTACTTCTCAATCGTCCAGCGCAAAGTCGTCACGCCAAACGACTTCCCCGACCTCAACGCGCTCGCGCAGCACCTCCTGGCGTTCGGGCGCCGCTATCAGCAGATCGCCGCGCCCTTCCGCCGGAAGTTCACGCGCCACGACCTCCACAAGCTGCTCGCCAAAACCGACAGCACCACCCTCGCCGCCTGAAACCCTCAACGCGATACGTGCGCGAACTTCCGAGCCAGACCACTAAGGGCGCGCCGCGATCCAGTCGCCGACCACCTGGTTGAAGCGCTCGGGCTCCTCCCACATCGGGCAGTGCCCGGAGTGCTCGAAGACGACCAGCTCGGCGGCGGGTTGCGTGGCCTGGAGCCACGGGCCGTTGGCCGCCGCGATGAGCTTCTCGTCCGCGCCCCAGACGAGCAGCGTCGGCACGTCATAGCTCGCGAGCTGCTCGCGATAGTCCTGCAGGGACTGGTCGAGCAGGATGCAGGTGCCCGCGTTCGCACCCACGCGCAGGGTCTCCTCGACCAGTGCGGCGTGGGCGTCCGGCGTCAGCTCGTCCTTGACCATCTCGGGCAGGAAGTGGTCCATCAGGCCGCGGAAGTCGCTCTGCGCCGCAGCCAGGGTGCCGAGCAGCTCATCCATGGGGAAGATGCCGAAGGCCCAGCCGTCCTTGTTGAGGTCGGTCGGGCCTTGCGACACGTTGACGTGACCGGCGATGCCGGCGCTGCCGAACTGGCGCACGAGATCCCAGATCACGAACGTGCCCATCGACCAGCCGACCAGCACTGCGCCGTCCAGGACGAGCGTGTCGAGCAGGTGCTTCACGTCCTGCGCGTACTGCGCGACGGTATGGCCGCCCTCGCTGGCGGGCGACTCGCCGTGCCCGCGCAAGTCGACGTTGACGACGCGGAAGCGCTCGGCGAGCGGCCCCGCGTTGTGCTCGAAGAACCGGCGTGACATGCACACGCCGTGCAGGAGGACGACCGGCCGGCCCTTGCCGGTGTCGTCATAGGCCAGGCGGGCGCCGTCGGGAAGCTCGTGGAAGCGGGTCATGGACCGCGATTGTGTCAGCCGCTGCCGACCGCCATGACGCCGACTGCGAGCGCCACGATCGCGACCCCCGCCACCTGGCGGGCGCGCAGGCGCTCGCCGAAGAAGAGCACCGCCACGATCGCCCCCACCGTGCCGAACTGCGCCGCGAGCACGCCTGCCACGGCGGCCGGCCCGTGGTCCGCCGCCAGCACGAACGCGAAGTAGGCCAGGGCATCGCACACGCCCCAGATGGCCACGCGCCACCACTCGAGACGCGCGGCGCGCGGCGCGCCCACGACCAGCGCGACCGGGAGCATTGCGGCCACCGCGCTGCCGCGTACGAGCAGGAAGGTCCAACCGGCGCCGAGGTCGTGGGCGATCGGCGCAGAGAGCGCGAGCACGCCACCCCAGATCAACGCGGCTGCGACCGCGGGGACGACGCCTGCGCTGCTGCTCTCCCCCTCGCCGCGCGAGACGAGCACGACGCCCGCCACGGCGAACGGCAGGCCGAGCAGGACGAGCCCGTTGAGGTGCTCGCCCCCGGCGATCGAGAACAGCGCGGCCACGCCGCCCTCGCAGGCGATGATCGGCGCCACGACCGAGACCGCGCCTTCTCGGAACGACGTGAAGCCGGCCTGGAAGCCGATCACGGTCAGGATCCCCACGATTGGCGAGAGCAGGAGCGAGCGCTCCGTCCAGTCCGGCAGGTCGAGCGCCAGGGCGAGCGGCGAGGCCAGCGCGGTGCCGATCACGATCGACCCGAAGACCACGGGGAACGCCCCGATCCGGCGCACGGCCTGCGCGAGCACGGCGTCGGGGGCGCCCCAGCCGACCGCGGACGCGAGGCCGAAGAGGATCGTCAGCACGAAGCGTCCGTGGTCACGCTGCACGACTCCTCGCCATCGGGCGAGCGTACGTGCTGCGGCAAAGCCGGAGGCGCGAAGGCTGTTACGGAACCCCCTCCGGCAGAGCTCATCGGCTGGTGTTGCGGAAAACTGACAGAGGCTTCGCAAAGAAACCATCTCCAACTGGTGAAGGAGCAGTGGCGAAACCGCCGGAATCTGAGCGTCGATGCGGTGTGTGTGCCTCAAACCTACCCATAGGTGTAGATCAACTACATCCAAAATGAAAAGAACTGGTTATGAATAGCACTTTGGATGTATTGTCCCGGGATCTCCTGAACTCAACCATTGAATCTCGAGGTGGCGGACGCCATCTCGTCTGGTTGGGTGGGAGAGCCCGGGGGGGCGGATGGGCACGGGAGAACAGCACCGAGGTCGACAGCTAACCGTCGCGATCGCCGACGGTAACAGCGTGTTTCGGTCCGGCGTCGTGGCCTTGCTCGATCGTGAGCCCGACATGCGCGCGGTTCCGTCCACGTCGGCGGAGATGCTGCTCGCACACGTCGGCGAACTGGCACCCGCCATCGTGCTCGTCGACGTCGATCTGCCTCCTCGCGGCGGCATCGACGCGATCGCGCGGGTCAAGCTACGGGCTCCCGGCGTTCAGGCTGTCGCGATCGCGACTGCGCCGGACCGGGAGCTCGTGCTCGCGGTGGTGCGGGCCGGGGCGCGAGGCATCATCGAGCGCAGCGTGCACTCGGGGAGCCTCGCGCGGATCGTGCGGCGCGCGGCGACGGGCGAGGTGACGCTCCCGCGTCACCTCCTCGGGCACGTGCTGGACGAGCTCGCGTGGATCGAGCGGCGGGTCGACGCGAGTGCGGCGCTCAATCCGCTCTCTGCGCGCGAGCGTCAGGTGCTCGCGCTGATCGGGGAGGGCCGGCGCAATCGCGAGATCGCGGAGGTCCTCTCGATCTCGGAGCTGACCGTGAAGCGGCACGTGCACAACATGCTCGAGAAGCTCCGGGTTCCGACACGGGCAGCAGCCGTGAGCCTCGCCGTCGCGGCGACGCGGCGACCCCCCATGGAGGCCGAGCTGCACGTGGGAGCGAGCTAGGCGGTCGACCAGACGAGAAGGCGCACGCCCGCGTGGCAACGACTACGGGGGGCAACGTGCGAGAAGGACAGAACGACAACGGCGGTGGGAACGTCCCTTACCGCTCCGCTGCGCCCGCCGTTCCGACGGGCACTCCGGAGCTCGCGATCGTCGCGCCGACGCGTAACGAGCAGGCGGTCATCGGCGACTTCATCGAGAGCCTCGACGGGGCGCTCTCCGGCATTCACGCCGAGCTCATCGTGGTCGACGACTCGGATGACGCCACTCCCGCGGTGGTCGCCGAGCGGGGGTCCGGACTTGCGCTCGAGGTCGCGGTCATCCATCGCGAGCCTGGCGAGCGCGACGGTGGCCTCGGAGGCGCAGTCGTCGCAGGGATCGCGGCGGCCCGCGCGCCCTGGGTATGCGTCATGGATGCCGACCTGCAGCACCCGCCCGCCGCGATCGCAGCGCTGCGTGCGCAGGCGGAAGCCACACAGAGCGATCTCGTCGTCGCCTCGCGCTTTCGCGAGGGCGGTTCGATCGCCGGGCTGAGTGCCGCACGAAGGCTCGTGTCGTTCTTGCTCGTCGCGCTTGCCCGCTTGGCGTTCCCCTCCCGCCTGCGCGATGTCACTGATCCCCTCACGGGCTTCTTCCTGGTGCGGCGCGACGCGCTCGACCTCACTGCCCTGCGTCCCAGTGGATTCAAGATCTTGCTCGAGATCCTCGTGCGCTCGCCCAGGCTCGCGGTCTCGGAGATTCCCTTCCGCTTCGGCGTCCGCCCGGCCGGCGAGAGCAAGGCCTCGGTGCGCGAGGTCTCGCGGTACCTCGCGCTGGTCTGGCGGCTGCGCCTCGGCACGCTCGGTGCCCGCTTTGGGCGCTTCGGCCTCGTCGGGTTGAGTGGCATCGCCGTCAACTCGCTCGCGCTCGCCGAGTTCCGCGGAGGCATGGGCTTCAGCGTCCTCGTGGCCGCGCTGCTCGCAACGCAGTGCTCGTCCGTCTGGAACTTCGTCCTCAGTGAGCGCTTCGTCTTCCGCGGGGTATCGGCGCAGCGATCGCTGGGAGCGCGCGCGGCTGCGTTCCTCGCCATGAACAACCTCGCGTTTCTCGTGCGCGGGCCGATGCTGCTGGCGCTCACGGGCATCTTCGGGCTCCACTACCTGGTCGCGAACGTGATCTCGCTGTGCACACTGACCGTCGCCCGCTTCGCACTCGCCGACGGGTGGATCTGGGGCTCGGAGCGGACGACGCGCGCGTTCTACGATATCCACGGCCTCGCGACGGTCGATTCGGACGTCGTGCTTCGTGAGTTGGCGCGCTTCCGCGTCTCCGAGCTCGCGGGACCGGCGTCGATCCGCGTCCAGATCGCGCCACTCGGGAGGATCCCGCGACTCGGGTCGTCGCTGCGCGAGGACGGCGTCGAGGTCATCACCTACCGCGAGCCCGTTCTGGGCGGCTTCGCCGTGCGCATGGAGATCGGGGAGACCGCCCTGATCACGGCGAGCCCGCTCGTGCGTCGCTCGCCCCACGTGCTCTACACGAATTGCGTCGAACCCGTCCTGCGCTGGCACTTCGCCGAGAACGACATCGCGCTCGTCCACGCCGCCTGCGTCGCATTCGACAATCGCGCGTACCTCATCACGGCGCGCACCGACACCGGCAAGACGACCACGATCCTGAAGCTGCTCGACGCGTATCCGCAGGCCGCGTTCGTCTCCGACGACCTGACGCTGATCGCGCCGAACGGCATGGTTGCGTCGTATCCGAAGCCCCTCACGATCAGCCAGCACACAGTGCACGCCGTGCGATCTCCGAATCTGACCCGCCGGCAGCGCATGGGACTCGTCGTGCAGGCGCGCCTCCACTCCCGCGAGGGCCGCTCGATCGGCATGCTGCTAGCGAGCAAGGGCTGGCCCGCCGGGACCATGAACGCGATCGTGCAGGCGCTCATCCCGCCGCCGAAGTACGACGTCACGAAGCTCGTCCGCGGCGTGCAACTGTGCTCCGACGCGCAGCTCGCGGGCTTGTTCGTGATCGAGCGAGCCGGCGACGACGTCACGCGCGCCCTCGCCGATGACGAGGCGATCGACACTCTGATGGACAACTGCGACGATGCCTACGGGTTCCCGCCCTATCCGCTGATCGCGCAGTACCTCTACACCCGCCGCGGCGTCGACCTGCGCGCCGGCGAGCGGAGCGCGGTCTGCAGCGCGCTGGCAGGCGCGCCGGCGACGCTGTTGCGCTCGACGTCGATGGACTGGTGGCAGCGCGTCCCCCAGCTCATGGCGCTCGATTTCGGCGATCAGCAGCCGGCCATCGCGAGCCTGCCGGTCGTGCTGCCGATCACGGTAGAGGGCGCGGAGCAGGTTGCCTAGCCGTTGTGAACTCACCGTAGCGCCCCGCACAGCGCGTCCTTCCCCGGCAGCGAGGTCCGGAGCGTGAGCTCGTTGGCGGCGGGCGGCATCCGGGTCGCGTTCGTGCGTGCGGTGCGCTCGTATCGCAGGGTCGGCAGCGGTGCACTGCTCGTGCTCTCGGGCTCCATCACCGGCGCGGCATTGGCTGTCGCGGGGGCGCGTGTCGTGCACGCGCCCTTGCTGCTTGCCGCCATGCTCCTGGGCGGAGCGGCCGCGGGCGCCACCGCGGCCTTCGCGATTCCTCTCAAGCCGCACGACGCGCCGAAGCGCGTGACGGTCTCGGTCGAGCCGGTCGAGCTCGAGCGGTTCGTCCTGAGGCGCTGGCTCACGGCGGTGATCCTCCTCGGCATCGTGGTCGCGACGCTGCTCGTGCGCTTCTGGCACTTCAACGACGTCGGCTACAACAGCGACGAGGCCGTCTACGCCGGCCAGGGCGCGGGAATCGCGCACGACCCCCAGCTCGCCCCGTACTTCCCGGTGTTCCGCGCGCACCCGCTGCTCTTCCAGTCGGTCATCGCCATCGGATACGAGCTCCACCAGGGCGACTGGTTCGGGCGGGCGGCCGCGATCTGCTTCGGCGCGCTGTGCGTGCTGGCGACGTTCGAGCTCGGTCGTTTGCTCTACGGCGTCCGCGTGGGGCTGATCGCGGCAGCCGTGCTCGCCCTCATGCCCTACCACGTGATCGTCAGCCGCCAGGTCCTGCTGGACGGGCCTCAGGCGTTCTTCACCACGGTCACGCTCTGCCTGTTGATCCGCTTCGCGCGGTCGGGCCGCACGCTCTGGCTCTGCTGTGCCGCGGCCGGCATGGGCCTCTCGGTGCTCGCCAAGGAGCCGAGCGTGATCTTCTGCGGCGCCGTCTACGCGTTCTTCGCTCTCACCCCCGAGATCCGCGTGAGCCTGCGGGCGATGCTGCTGTCGCTGGCCGTGCTCGTGATCACGATCGTGCCGTACCCGCTTGCGCTGCTGCTCTCGGGCCAGACCGGCACGGGCGGGAACTTCCTTGCCTGGCAGCTCCTCCGCCGGCCGAACCACAGCCTCGATTTCTACTTTACGGCCGTGCCGGGCTCGATCGGGCTCGCCGTCTGCGCGCTCGCCGCGCTCAGCCTCCTGGCGCGCGCCAATCGCCGTCGCTGGAGCTGGCGAGAGACACTCGCCGCGTGCTGGATCGGCGTCCCGGTGGCCTTCCTCGAGCTCTGGCCCGTGAAGGGGTTCCAGTACCTGCTGCCGGTCGCGCCGGTGATCGCAGTGCTCGCCGCGGACGGCGTCGTGATCGTGTCGCGAGCGATCGCGCGAACGTGCCGGATCCCCGTCGCTCGCGCACGCGCGGTGCTCGTCCTGGCATTGCTCGCCACGCTCGCAGTGCCGACCTACGCGGCGGTCGCACCGTCGTCGCGCGCGATGTTCCTGGCGGGCAAGGGCGGCGTCCCCGGCGGTCGCGAGACCGGCCGCTACATCCGGGCGAACGTGCCCGAGGGCGCGACTATGCTGGCAATCGGGCCCTCGATGGCCAACATCCTCGAGTTCTACGGCCACCGCCGGGCCTACGGTCTCTCGGTCAGCCCGAACCGCCTGCACCGCAACCCGATCTACCAGGCCGTCGCCAACCCCGACCTCTCGCTGCGCCGCGGCGACATCCAGTACATCGTGTGGGACGCGTACTCGGCGCGCAGGAGCGCGCATTTCTCGCGCTACCTGATGAGCTACGTTTCGCGCTACCGTGGCCGCGCCGTCTACACCTACAGCGAACTGGCGCGCGCCAAGGATGGCGCATCCGTACGCCTCGGGCTGATCATCGTCTTCGCGGTGCGACCGTGAGGCGGCGCGCCATCGCCCTGCTGGTGCTGGTCGCGGCCGCTGCCGGCGCCGCCCCGGCGTCCGCGAGCGTGCCGACGACGCCCATCCGGCACATCGTCGTGCTGATGCAGGAGAATCACTCGTTCGACAACTACTTCGGCACCTATCCCGGTGTGGACGGGCTGCCGGCGAGGACGTGCCTGCCCAAGAGCTTCGTGAACGCGAAGCTCGGCTGCTTCCGCCCTTCACACGTCGGCGGGCGCGCCGTGCAAGGGCTCGGCAGCGATGTGACGCTGTTCGCCCGCCAGTTGCACGGGGGACGCATGGACGGCTTCGTCGCCGCCTACCGCGTCGGACGCGGCCTCGGCGGATTGCCGAACCCAATGGGGTACTACGACAATCGCGACCTTCCGTATGCCTGGAACCTGGCCGCCCGCTACGTCCTGTTCGACCGCTTCTTCTCGTCGGCCCGAGGAGGCAGCGTCTGGAACCACCTGTTCGCCATCAGCGCGACGCCGGGCAACCGCTCGGCGGACGAACGGCCGGCGGGCGGCTATCCGGATACCACCACGATCTTCGACCGGCTCGAGCAGGCGGGGATCCCCTGGCGCTACTACGTCAAGGACTACGACTCGACGAACACGATCGACAACCCCGTCGTGGGCGACCGCGCGGTCCAACAACTCCTCCAGGTGCCGCTGCTGGCGATGCCACGATTCGTACGCTCGCACGAGCTCAAGTCCCACATCGTCGACATGCAGAAGTTCTACCGCGATGCGCAGAGGGGCCGGCTGCCGGCCGTCTCGTACATCGCGCCGGGCGGTCTCAGCGAGCACCCACCCGGCAAGCTCATCGCGGGGCAGACATTCGTGCGCTCGATCCTCACCGAACTGATGCGCAGCCCGGAGTGGAGCAGCACTGCCTTCGTCCTCACGTACGACAGCTGGGGAGGCTGGTACGACCACGTCCGGCCGCCCAAGGTGGATCGCTACGGCTATGGCTTCCGGGTGCCGGCGCTGCTCGTGAGTCCCTACGCGAAACGCGGTGCGATCGACCACACCACGCTCGACTTCACCTCGATCCTGCGCTTCATCGAGGACAACTGGGGGCTCGCGCCGCTCGCGCAGCGCGACGCGAGCGCGCAGAGCATCGCGACGGCATTCGACTTCTCGGCTCCCCCCCGCCTCCCCGAGCTCGTCCCGACGAGTAGCAGCGCTCCGCGAGTTGCGACCGCGCACACGCGCGTGGTGTTCTGGGCCTATGGTGGCGCCGGACTGCTCGCCCTCGCATTCGTCGCAGCGGCGTTCGCGAGCTCCAGGCGACGCGGCGGCAGTGTCGTGATCGCACCGCCCGCGAGAGGGCCGCGCGCCCCGGCCCGCGGCTACCGCGAGGCGCCCGAGGGCGTGTGGGAGCGCTGGCGGGACGAGCCCGAGGAAGCCTGGCGAGCGTTCGTGGCATACCGGGAGATGGGGCGCGGCAGGCGGTCGCAGCGCGCAGTCAGCTCCGGGCTGAGGCACGAGGCACTGAGTGCCGCGCAGGCCGCCGCCAACGTTCGCGAGTGGTCTGTCCGGTGGCATTGGATCGAGCGTTGCCGCGCCTACGACAGGCAGCCCAAGCTCGAGGTTTCGCGGTGAGGAGGCTCATCGCCATCCTCGCGCCGTTCGCGCTGGCGCTCACGCTGGCTCCTGTCGCGGCTGCGGCGAGCGACTCGCCCGCAGTCGTGAACGTCCGCACGGTGCCCGCGGTCTCCGGCATCACGCTCACATTCCAGGGCCACAGCTATGTGACCGACTCCGCGGGACGCGTGCAGATACCGCGCGACCGAGGCACGGCAATCAAGCACATGCAGGCTCAGATCAGCGTCGCGACGCGGCAGCTCGACGCCGACACGATCGTGCGATTCTACCGCTGGTTCCAGGCCGGAACGGATTCCATCGCGGCACTGGACACGATCCGGCGAGCGCGTTGGCGCTTCGTCGACGCCAGTGGAGCGAAGGTGCCGATTGCGCGCGTCGAACGGCTGGTGCTGCGCTCGACCACGGGCGAGGTCAAGGTCTGGTACACGAGATTGGGGCGACCGCGCTGGCTCCTCTCCCGCCGCGTCAGCCTGATCCGCAGGCGCCCGGTCATCAAGGACGTCGTCTATGCGGTACAGCGCATCACGGTGCTCGGATCGGACGTCGTCAACGACGGACAGCAGAGGTTCTTGCCCGAGGAGCAGCGCGTCGTGCCCATCAGGCTCGCGTTCTTCACGCTGACCGTGCGCGGTGAGGACGCGCTCTTCGGATCTGCGGTGGGCACTCGCGCGAGGCTCGAGCTGCCGGATGGCAGCGTGCGCAACCTGACCCTCGTGCACGGCCAGGCCGTCATCCCGTCGTTGCCGAGAGGAAGCTACCGGGTCATGCTCTCCGGCGGCCTCTACGGGATCACCCAGCCGCTCCTGCTCTCGCGCTCGCAGGTCGCTGTGGTGCCGGTCGTGACCTATCTCGATGCCCTCGCGGTCGGTGGCGGCCTGCTCCTGCTCGCGATCGGGCTGGTGCTGGTCGGCCGCCCGTATCTCGCGAAACGGGCCGCCGCGCACATCGGCCGGCGCGGCCGCCCGCAGGCTGCCCGGGCGGGGCGATCGTGAGGCGGGCGCTCGCCGCTCTCGCGCTCGTGATCGCCTGCTCCGGGTTCGCCGGCGCGGGGCCGGCGGCTCGAGCGGCCGATCCGACCGCAGCCAGCCCGACGCCGCTGCTCGCCTACTACTACATCTGGTTCACGCCCTCGTCGTGGAGCCGCGGGAAGGTCGACTTCCCGCTGCTCGGTCGCTACTCGAGCGATGACATGAGCGTCATGCGCCAGCACGTGCGCTGGGCGAAGGCCGCGGGAATCAACGGCTTCCTCGTGAGCTGGAAGTCGACCCCGGCGCTCGATGACCGTCTCTCGCGCCTGATCGACGTGGCGGACTCCGAGCGATTCCATCTCGGCATCGTCTACGAGGGCCTCGACTTCCACCGCCGGCCGCTTCCGATCCAGACGGTGAAGCACGACCTCGAGCGCTTCGCCACGACGTTCGCCGCCGACAAGGCGTTTGCCATCTTCGACCGCCCACTCGTGATCTGGAGCGGCACGTGGCGCTACACGAATGCGCAGATCCGTCTCGCGACCAGGAACGTGCGCGGGCGCCTGCTCCTGCTGGCATCGGCGAAGAACGTCGACGACTACGTGCGAGTCGCTCCGCTCGTCGACGGCAACGCGTACTACTGGTCATCCGTCAGCCCGCGGCGCTACCCCGCCTACGGCGCCAAGCTGCGCGCGCTCGGGGCGGCGACGCACGACCACGGCGGCCTCTGGATCGCGCCCGCCGCGCCGGGCTTCGACGCGCGCCGGATCGGCGGATCGAGCGTCGTCGGGCGCGAGGGCGGCGACACGCTTCGCCGCGAGTTGAACGCTGCGGCGTCCTCCTCGCCGGACGCGATCGGTTTGATCAGCTGGAACGAGTTCTCCGAGAACACGTACGTCGAGCCGAGCCGCGCCTATGGCTCGACGGACCTGAAGGTCATCGCGGACGTTCGCGGGACACAGCCCCCCGATGTCTCGACGTTCGACTCCGAGGGGACGGGCACCGGAACCGCGCCGCTCGGGATCTCGTACGGCATCGTCGGGCTCGTGGTCGGATGCGCCGGGCTCGTGGCGCTCACCAGCGCCGTGCGCCGCAGGCGGCGGCCGCCGGTCGGACCGCTGACGAAGGAGCCGTCGCCGCGGCTCTGATGTCAGTGGCAGGCGCCGCTGCCGCTGTCGGCAAATCCCCCGGGCGGATCCGAGACGAACCGCCAGGCGTAGCTGCCGGCGCTCAGCGTGAGGTCGAGGAAGCCGAAGCTGCTGCTGTCGTGCACCTCGCTGTTGGGCTCGATCGCCTTGAAGGTCATGTGATTCTTGCCGCCCGTGCCGACCACGAACTCGCGGATGCCCGCCGTGTCGTCGCGCTGGCCTTCCGCATTCTGCGGGGCAAAGCGCTCGTAGTCGTGATCGTGGCCATTGAGCACGACGTCGGCGCCGGCGGCGTAGAGATCGCCCCAGATCGTGTCCATCGACTCGGCGTCGCCGTTCTGACCGGAGGAGAAGCGCGGGTGGTGCCAGTAGGCGAGGGTGCACTGCACGGGATGCGCTGCGAGATCGGCGGTCAGCCAGACCTCCTGGGGTGAGCCGCGGCTGCAACCGCCGATCTGAACGCAGTTGGAGTTGATCACGATCAGATGCCACGACCCCAGGTCGTACGAGTAGTAGCCCTTGTCCGGTGAGCCGGCGGCCGCGCCGAAGTACTGGAAGTACGGAGAGGCACCCGGGCTGCCGTACTCGTGGTTGCCGACGGCAGGATGCGTGATCGCCTTGAGACGCCCCCAGCTCGGCTGGTACGAGGCCGCGAACTCGGCGGCGGTGCCGCTGTCGTACTGCACGTCGCCGAGCGGAAGCACCGCGTCGTAGCCGCCGGCGAGGATCGCGTCCGAGACGCCGAGCTCATGACACTCGGTGGCGGTTCCGGCGCCGCCGTTGAACATGCTCGAATCGGGATCGCAGGCGATGTCGCCCGCGGCTGCAATCCGGATGGAACGCGGGTCCGGGAGCGTCGTGAACGTCGCGTCGGTGCTCGTGACGGTGCCCACGGAGGAGGCGACGACGATGCGAGCGTGATAGGCAGTCGCGGCGGAGAGAGCGCTCAGGGCACCCGTCACCGAGCGCGGGGCACTCCTCGCGGCCAGGGCAACGGGCGCCGTCATCTGGCCGTAGGCCGTCGTCGCGCCGAATTCGATCCACCACGCTGCGGCCGTGCTCCCGGCTGCGATCGTTGCGCCGACCGAGGCCTCGTGCGCTGTGACGCCGGTGACGGTGACCGCCTCCAGGCTCGGCGCCGCAGCGCGCGG
>JALYLC010000708.1 GCA_030774435.1 Actinomycetota bacterium | reverse complement strand
GCGCGCGCCCGACGTAGCGCGTCGAGCCGATCAGCGTCAACGCTTGCGATCGCTCTCCGGCCGTCGCGTCGGACGCGACCGCGCCAAACAGGCTCGGCTCATCGCGCAGCACGCGCACGTCGCAGAGCGCATCACCACCGTCGGCCAGCATCACCGCCACGTCCCTCAGAGCACGACCCGGACAGTGCCGCGACGCGCGCTCACGGACACCGCTCATGGCCTCACCCAGCGCACCCGTGAGGCCCACCCGGTCGGCCACACCAGCCAGCAGCGCCGTGCCCGCGCGACTCGTCAAACCATCCTGATCAGCGACCACTTCTACACGTCCGGTAAGCGCTGTAGCGTTCACCCGCAAGGTGCTCTCCTGAGCAGGGTTTTTGGTGCCTTCGCAACACCGATTCTCCCTGCTCAGGCGGACGTACCCCACTCCCCAAACCCCGTCCAGCACACGCCTACTGCACAATCCGGGCTAGCGACGAGCCCCCCCGTCCTCACGCCATGAAAGCCGCGCTGTACGGCGCCCAGCGCCGCAAGCGCGACTCCCGCCGACGCCTCGGCAGCCTGACGACTCAGATCGCGACCGCTGGGACGTCAGATTCGCGCCACGAACCGCTTCCGGCCCGCCGCGCTCGGGCCGGCGCGACGATCCCGCCCGCTGCCTCGATCGAACCCTTGGCCTAGACCCGGCCTCGGAATGACGCTCATCAACCTAGCGGCAGACCTGATCCGCCCCGGGCTTGGTGGAGGCTCTGATCTGCCCCGGGTTTCGTGGAGTTCGGTTACGCCGAGCGGCTTGATCCGGCCCAAGGTCAGGAGTGGGCGATCGAACACCTTGCCGCGTCGGATGCGCTACTCGCTGGACGCGATGTGCCCGCAGCCGCCGCGAGGGAAGCGGCGAAGGCGTTGTCCGTTCCACGGAGTCCGCTCGTGATGCGCAGGCTTTCGACGTTGCGCCGGGATCTGAAGTCGGGAGACACGACGCCGATTGCTGCCGCGCTCGGCGTGCTCGAAATCGTCGCAGAAGAAGGCCTGCGGCCGCCCGATGCCAACGACTCCCAGGCGCCGACGTTGACATCCGAGCGAATTCGACTGATTTGCTACCAAATCGTGTTATCCGCGGGGCCGTGATTCATCGAGAAAGCGAGCTCTTTACCTGGCGGATGCAGTCGAGCATGCGGCCGTCCAACGCCCCTACGCGCGAGTGCCTCTGCGCTGGATCTCGGCGCCGATCTCGTCGGAGAGCGATTCCACTGCGGCAGGCGCGCAATCAACGGGCGCATGAGATTCGACCTAGTCGAGCGCCTCCTCGAGGACGAGGAGCTCCTCGCCTGTGAACGCTGCCCACCGATCGAGAAGGTGGAGCTTCGCCATGCTCTGACTCTAGTCCGCCTGAGGTTGATGCCCAACGCGCTGAGCTGCGCGCTCCATCCTGAGACGTCGCAGCGCGGTCGCGAAGCCCACCCGCGACTCGTCATCGCCGCATTCAAGCTGCGCGAGGCAGGCGGTGAGGAGTTGTGCATCCGCGAGCGTAATCAATGATCGCTCCAGGCACGCGCGGCCGAGGAACCGCACCGCGGCTGCGTCGAGCTTGTCTTGGTCTTTCCTCGCGATCAGGACGAGCAGCGCCGCAGCCTCGTCGAGGTCGACGTGCGGTAGGTCGGCCGCCGCGGTGCGCGCGGCCAGCAGGTCACCGCCGGCGAGGGCACGGCGGAGGCGGGTGAGCGGGGAGCCCTGCGCGGTCACGAACGTATGTTCGCAGGGATCTGGTCAATTCGACCGGTCCGCCTGGTTTGCGCGGCTCAGGTCGACTGCTGGCGTGGGACGTGTTGCTGCCATTGCCCGGGCTGCCAGCTGGCTCAGCGCCAGCGGCGACGGTGTAATTCCCCATGAATGTCCCCGAGACCGCTGGCCGCAGGAGACTACCGTGGTCAACGCACCTCGGAGCAAGTCCCTCGGCTCCGAGGGGTGTCCCGTCTCGTTGATGCTCCACCTTGAGCGCTCGCTCCAAGCCGCGCCGGGTGACGGCGGCCGCGCGCATGTTTGGTGTCTGGCCTATACCTTTGCCGGTTGTCAGCAGCTTGTGCTCGCCAGACGCTGGAGATTCGGATTCCTGGGAGCGGAGATGTTGTGAAAATTCGCCAGCGACGGGCGTGGCGAGCTTCGCGACTTGCCGCACACCGTATCGTCACCGTGTTGACGGTGTTGAGCGCATTGTTTCTCGCGCCTACCAGTGTCGTGGCCGGCCCGTTCACGATCGCATGGAGCGGAGATCCAACCGCGCACGGCTTCCTGCCGAAGACCGACGCGGGCGCACCCTGTGCCTATCCGGGGGCGGCCGCGAGCGCGCAGGCCGGAACGATCCCGAGTTTCGGTGCGTGTTTCTTCATATTCAATGCGCCGAGCGCCGCAACGATCACGAGCGTGCATACGATCGGTCGGTTCAACAAGGCGTCGACGAGCGCGAACTTGTGTGCGCAGAGCTTCGCTGACGTCGGCAGCCCAGCGCCGCTCAACCTGTGCACGGGCGGGGACTTCGATCAGACGATCCCGGTGGCGTCGGGTCGCTGGGTCGAGATCGGCTTGCGTAACAAATTCGACGCCCCGATCGGCGTGAGCACGGCCAACGCCAACAACGTCAACCTCTCCACTGGGTCGATCAACCTCGACGACCCATCCTTGCCCGCCGCCAGCCTCGCGGGACAAATACCCGCCTGGGTTGCCGGCGACGCCATCTCGCTCGCCTGGAGCGCGAGCGACCCTGAGTCAAGCATCGCAGCCACTACCTACCAAGCCGACGGCGCAGCGGCGGTCGGACTGCTTGGCGACGGCTGCCAGGACGTGTTCGTGTGCGGGGTGACTCGCGGCGGTGGCTTCACGCTGGGGGGACTCTCACAGGCATCCGACGGTCCCCACACCGTCGTCCTGACGGCGGCAAGCGCCGGAGGCGCAGCCTCAGCCGCAGTGCAGTTCGCGACCGATCACACGCCGCCCGCGTTCATCGGCGACCCCAGCATCGATCGCTCCTCACGCACCATCAGCTGGTTCATCTCCGACCAAACCAGTGGCATCGCCAACATCGATGAAACACTCGACAGCACCAAACTCACCCCCAACCTATCCAAGGGCGCCGCCGCCACGTGGCTTGCGAGCACCACGATCCCGAACGGGCTCGCGTTCGGATCAGCAACGCTCACAGCAACCATCCGCGACGCCGCCGGGAACACGACAACGCGCTCCTACACCATCCCCGCCGATCCCCCTCCTGCCGCCACGCCAGCCACACCGACAACCGCCTCCGAGCGCGCTCAGGCTAGTGGACTACAACCCGCGCTGGCTGACGCACGCGCAGCCTGCCCGCTGACCGCGAAGGCAGCGATCACCCGGGGCACGCACCGCAGGACTCCGGCTCGCCTGCGAGTGCTCGCCGGGCACCTCGTCCGAGTCGACGGCACGCTCGGCTGCACGGCTGGAGCAAACCAGCCGCTCACGATCATCCTCGTCAACGCTGCTCACCCACGCCTTACCCACGCCTGGCACACGACGACGCGGACCGACGGCGGCTACACCGTCTGGCTACGACCGCGGATCAGCGGCAGGATCACCGCGGCCTTCCTGGGCTCCCCAGCGCTTCAGTCCACAAGCGCATCTGCCCGCGAGATCGTGCGCGTAGTTCCCATCATCCACGCCCACTTCACCGCACGCAGAACACCGGCCGGCTTCCTCAACCCAACTGTTCACGGGACATTCCTGCCCAGCCCCGGAGCGCCGGCGACGCTCGCCTGGCAGGCCCGCATCCCCGGTGGCCGTTGGCAACTCATAGGCTCGCTCGCCTCAACCGTCCGACCCAAGTCCGACGGAACGTTCGTGCGACGGCTGCACCTAGGAGCGATCGACCCCCACGCCCAACTGCGCCTCATCTACCTGGGGATCGCCGGAGGACCGTATGCGACGGCCGCAAGCCGGCCGCAGCAACTCCACGCGAGCCGATGACGGCTCGATCGCTTGGACGGTGAAAGCGCTCCGGCGCCGGGGCTCAATCGCCGAGCGCACCTACACGCGAACTTGTGGGTGTCGTTCCTACTGTCCGCCGCACTTGCCGCCCGCATCGCGCAGCTGCATTTTCTGCCTCGACAGCGAGAGGCCGGGCGACCTACGAAAGGCTCGAACATGCGCGACAAGATCTTGCTCATCACAAATACAACCGCACGTCATCTCATCAGCGCGGCGACCGTGACGTTGGCTCTTGCGTTCCCTGTACTCGCCAGCGCTGGCGTGGAAAATCCGTCCGGCGCGGCGCAGGTGAAGGCGAGCGGGACCGCATTGCTCGCTTGGGTGAATGCGTTTGACGCCTGTCCTGGTCACGGCCGTCGGTGTAACGTG
This sequence comes from Actinomycetota bacterium, assembly GCA_030774435.1. Classification (GTDB taxonomy): domain Bacteria; phylum Actinomycetota; class Thermoleophilia; order Gaiellales; family JALYLC01; genus JALYLC01. The sequence continues at coordinate 2,547 of JALYLC010000708.1, read as the reverse complement.
GTCGCTGCGAACGCTGTATTCAAGCAGGTCAGGCTTATCCACGAAGGACTCGGTATCTATGCTCGCGCAAATCACTGCGTCGAACTATTGCGCCGATTCAATGAGCCGGGCGCGTATGCAAGGCTGATGCGCGCGGTCAAGATGTGGATCGCTGACCCTCGCCTCTTAATCGGTCAGCACGCGGACAAATCCGTAACCCCGTACAAGTCCGCGTTCCGTCGGTTCGAGGAGGCCTGCTACGCGCGGATCGTAGGATCGTGACCGCGGGTGCCCGCCCGTACCTTCTCGGCCAGACGCTCCGCGCGCAAAGCTAGCCAGCGACCAGCCGAACTCGAGACCGGCAACCGACCTTCCGGATCAAAACCGTATTCCAGCTCGAGCGCGTTGCTTCCGAATGGACGCATGGGTCCGTCGCGGATGCTCTCGGAGACCCAAAGGACGTCACGGACAGAGCATTCGTTACAAATGCGTTCGTGAGGTAGGTGGCGCTAGGCGCAGACGCGCAGGTGAGAGGCAGCCGCGCAACGGCCGGGACTCCATCCGATCGAGCGGCGGCCCTTGGCCGCCAGTCGGACCTCGCGTGCGGTCGATACCGTATTTCTCGGATGGGTATCAAGTGTGTCCTGGCCCTGCTCGGAGTCCTCGCGCTGAGTGTGCCTCCCTCAACTTCTGCGAAGGGTTTCCAGAAGGTGGTGTTGGTCGCTTCGGACGGCCGCTCCGTTGAGGTACAGGCCCGCGAACCCGTGATCGATCGCCTGTTGAGTCGACGAGGCGCTGTCCAGCGCATCCGAGGCGGGTACCTGAGGCTCTTCTTCGTGGGTCCCGGTGAATTTCCCGCAAACCCCGCCCGCTATTACCCCGCCCTGCGCTGCGTCGCACTCGACTGGCCCGCATACGAAACGTCCTGCCGGCACGTCGATGCGGCCGTCTCGCGCCTTCTTGTTCGCGGTCATGCGCTCGCTCGCTTCCGCGTCCCGCCCACGGTGCTCGCGCGCGTCACGTACTCCGGTCCATTCCCCCGCCTGCTCAAGACCGCCCAAGCCTTGACGAGCCCACTCGAGCTAGCGCTCGACCGCAGAGGGCGACCGGCCCGCGAGCCGCGCGCGTGCTACCCACTCTCAGGCCGCTGGCGAGGGCCTGCGGCGAGCCTGCGCTCGCGCCTCTTGCTGCTCTGCGCTCAAGGTGTGTACGCCGATCATCGCCTCTACTCACTCTGCCGGGGGGTCTGGGAGTGGTTTCGGCTGAACGTCGGCTCTCCACCGTCGCGCGCCCCGGGATGACAGCACGCATCGCCCCGCTGCCGCCGCGGGTACCCCGCAAAGGACGCCCGGGACACACTGGACAGGACATCTGGTAGCAATTTCATAGCATGCAAGGAGACGTGGTGAGGGAAGCCTGGCGGCCCCGGCACTTCCCTCGAGATACGAGCTGGCGCGTCGCTTCGCGACGCCGTACGAAGCCTCGCCTCGCGGCTATGCTCGAGTCGTGCGCGGGACTCAGGCACCTCTCTCGAACTGTCGCCATTCCGGCTCAGCGCCGCTGCTCGAGATCGTCGAGGCAGTTCGATCAATCCCTTACCGTCGCCCTCGTGATCGATCTGTCATAGGGATGCTCCGAGAGAACTGCGGCACGTGTTCGATCAAACACGAGCATCTCTACGCCGTGCTTCGCGAGCGATTCCCGGAAACCGACCCGCGCATCATCCACCGCGTCTATCGCCTCTCACAGATTGACGCCGAGCGCCAGTTCGGCACAGACGTAGCCTCGATGATTCCGGACTGCGGGCTGGTCGACGTGCACCGCTACCTCACGGCTGTCATCAAGGGCAGGCCGAGTTACCCTCGACGTCACCTTCCCCGGCAAGCCCTGAGACGGCGCCTCCCCGCTCCCACTCGCATGCGGCGAAGGAGAGGACCACCCCGCGGGCACGGACCCCAATATGGAGAAGCGGTCCCTAGCCCGGATCGTGCAGTAGGTGTTCGCTCGACGCGGTTTGGGGAGCGGGGTACGTCCGCCTGAGCAGGGAGAATCGGTGTTGCTGACGACCGAAAACCCTGCCCAGGAGGAGCACCTTGCGGGTGAACGCTACAGCGCTTGCCGGACGTGTGGATGTGGTCGCTGATCAGGATGGTTTGACAAGCCGAGCGGGCACGGCGTTGCTGGCCGGCGTGGCCGACCGCGTCGGGCTCACGGGCGCGCTCGGTGAGGCGATGAGCGGCGTCCGCGAGCGTGCCTCGCGGCACTGCCCGGGCCGCGCGTTGCGGGACGTAGCGGTGATGCTCGCCGATGGCGGTGATGCGCTCTGCGACGTGCGTGTGCTACGCGACGAGCCGTCGCTGTTTGGCGCGGTGGCGTCGGACGCGACGGCTTGGAGAGCGATCGCGGCAGTTGACGCTGAGCGGCTCGACGCGCTGCGCCGGGCGCGTGCTGTGGCGCGCGAGCAGGTCTGGGCATTGTCGGGCGCGCCGCGTCGCGTGATCCTCGACATCGACGCGACGCTCGTCACCGCTCACTCCGACAAGCAAGGCGCGGCCGGGACGTACAAGG
>JALYLC010000707.1 GCA_030774435.1 Actinomycetota bacterium | reverse complement strand
TCTACCGTCGCTACGCGAACAAGGACGAGCTGATCGACGAGCTCTACGAGGACATCGTGGCCGAGATCGCCACCGTCGCCGAAGCCGCGCTCGCCCAGGCCGACCCCTGGAAAGGACTCACCGACTTCCTAGAACAGTCACTCGCACGGCAGGGAAGCAACCTCGCCCTCAAGGACCTCCTGCCCAGAGGAAGCCAGCGCGGGCGACAGCGGGTCGCCCGCGCACGGGAACGCGTCGCACCGCTGTTCTCCGAGCTCTTCGAGCGAGCCAAGCAGTCCGGACGCCTACGTCCCGACGTCACGGAGAACGACATAGCGACGCTCCACATGATGGTCGGCGCCGTGATCGACTCCACCCGCACCACCCAACCGGACGCCTGGCGACGCTACCTCGGCATCGTCCTCGACGGCCTCCGAACCCGCCGCAACGCCCCGACCGATCTCACACCCATCGCCCCCGGCCCGCCGAAAGTCGATGCCGCACCCGGCACCATCACGAGACGCCCCGCCAAGCAGCCGAAGTCCTGATTTGCGCGCGGGATGGGCGTCAATGTATGTCGTGCGCGGTAGGTTGGTGACGGGGGTGACCTTCAGCCGACCCGATCCGCGGCGCCGAATCCCTCAAATGCCTGCAAATCCCGCCAAGCCCTCTCAGGGACTCGAACCCTGGACCCCCTCCTTACCATGGAGACCAGAGCGTTCGCGCGGGTCCTGACGAGGCCTCGATATGCCTGGAAATGCGCATATTAGGGCGTTGCGGTATCTCTCCTAGAGACCCGCGGGCCCAGGATCGTGTCAGTCGAATGTCAGTCGTTTCTGCTTCCTCTGAGAGCGCGCCCGCGGCTCTGAGGTTGCTTCACGAGCGGGCAGCCGATAGTCGAGGCGAAGGGACGGACGGATCAGTTGCGAGGTTGACGCTATTGGCGTACGCTCCGCGCTGAGCGTGGGAGTCGCTTTCCCGAAGAGCGGAGTTTCCGGCTGAGATCTCCGTGCGCGGTGGAGCATTGCTCGCGAGTCGTCGCCGGCTCTGCGCTCCCCCGCCCTACTCTCACCTCCTGGGAGCCGCCTGACTTCGACACATAGGCGCCGCTCAAGAGCCTCGACCCGCCGCGCCGCATGCTCCAATCGCAACCGACGCGGCGCACCGGCGAGCACGGCCACACCGTCCCTATCTGCACCCAGCGCGGCACTGGCAGCCCAAAGAGCGCGCCCTCGATCTCGAGCACCAGGCCGGGCGAATGGTCCGGAGCAGCGCGGCAGCGAGAGCGTTCCGGTACCACTCGATCAGAGCGCCGCATCGGGGGGCACCCTGGTCTGGCCGTACTCACGCAGCAGGCCGCCCCGCCAGGCGGGGCGGATGGCCGATCACGGACTTGCGCGCAACGCCGGCCGCCCGAGAGCTCGGCTCGTTGATTCATCTCAGCGCAACGCTTGACTTGACTTATCGTAAATCGATATTATTGTTCTTCGATAGTATCGAAATACGATAAGGAGGCCAGACGTGAGCGCCCAACCACCATCCCGTGCCGTGAGCGCCGGCTATGCACTGACGAACATCCTGCTCATCGTATCGCTGGGCTTCGCCGCCTTCCTGCTCGTCGACAGTGCCTTCGGCCTCGCTCGCGACGGCGACCGCCTCGTCAGCGGTCGAACACTCAACATCCACGTCCAGGTTCCACCCGAGCGCGTACACCTGCCAGACGGGCTCCGCCAGAACGGCTGGCTGCCTGCCGTCGCGCGGGTCGAGCATCCCGGCGCAAAGGAGATCGTGCTCTCCACAGCAATCGACCTCAGCCAGGCAGCGCTTTTCATCGCCGTGCTCTGGCTACTACGCGGCCTCGCACGGTCCGTGCGCGAGGGCGACCCGTTCGACGCCGCCAACGTCCGGCGACTGCGTGGCATCGGCTTTGTGCTCGTGTTCGGCGGGCCCTTGGTCGAGATCTTCAACTGGAGCGTCCGCATGCAGCTCTTGGACGCGCTGCCGCCGGGACGATTCGGGAACATCGGGACCGCAGGCTTCGGACTGCCCGCCAACATGCTGCTCGCAGGCCTCGGCGCGTTCATCCTCGCCGAGGTCTTCGCACACGGGCTGCGGCTGCGCGAGGACGTCGAGGGGACGGTCTGAAGTGTCGCCAGCGCCCTCCGAGCACAGGATCGCGGTACATCTCGACCAGCTCCTGGAACGACGCGGCATGACACTCACAGACCTCGCCGAGCAAATCGACATCACCATCGTCAACCTCTCCATCCTCAAGAACGGACGCGCACGCGCGATCCGCTTCTCGACCCTCACCGCACTCTGCGAAGCGCTCGACTGCCAGCCCGGCGATCTGCTCAGCCACGAGAAGTCCGGGTAGGCGCGGACGAGCTGCTCACTTCTGTGTACTGAGCCGATGATCAGTCCGAGCCGCGCACAGCCACGTCGGTATCGATCACGTCCCCGACCTCCATCCCGGATAGAGCGCTGCCCAGCGTGCCGGCCGGTTTTGAAGACCCGCAGGGAATCGTCTAATCAGCGTCGCTTGGACGTCCGGCCGCCTCTGGCCAACGCCGAGTCGAGCAAGGCCTGAACCGCCTCTCGGGCGGAAGGCGCGATTCCCGGGTCGTGGTGGTCCATGCGGCCTGCCAGTCCTGCGCCGTCATAGATGAGGTGGAGCTGGCGTCCGAGACTCACTGGATCGGGGGCTCCGGCTTGGCCGGCGAGATCGGTGAACATGGCGCGAATCCCGGCCCGGAATCGGTCGGCGGCGTGCTCGACGAGGCCGCCGGAAGGTGCTTCGGTGGACGCGGCGATGAACGCGCAGCCGTTGAAGCCCGGTTGCTCGTACTGCTGGGCTTGGGCGTCGAAGACAGCCACGAAGCCCCGCGAGCAACTCGTTCACCGGGGGCGTCCCGGCGTGGGCGCGCGACACGCGCACGACCGCCTGAAGCCGCCGCCGCTGGCGGCTAGCTCGAGTCGCCGGTCTGGAAGAAGCTCGCGACTGCGCCCGCCGAGCCCGCCACGACGATCACGGCCCAGATCTCGAGGAAGATGTCGACGAGCCGTCCGGCGGTG